>CAIRBC010000485.1 GCA_903876685.1 uncultured Nitrosomonadales bacterium
ACCATTAACCGTAGCCGTAGGGTGCGCTTGCGCACCATTAACCGTAGCCGTAGGGTGCGCTTGCGCACCATTAACCGTAGCCGTAGGGTGCGCTTGCGCACCATTAACAGTTTATTAAATTAGAGATATCCGATGAAAAGCGCAAGTTTGAATACAAGGTTTCGTATTAGCAGAGGCTTTACCCTGCTGGAATTGCTGGTGGTGATGGTCATCATAGGCCTGCTCGCCAGTTATGTAGGGCCGAAATATTTTTCACAGATAGGCAAGTCTGAAGTGAAGGCGGCGCGTGCGCAAATTGACTCTCTGGGCAAGGCGCTCGATCAGTTCCGTCTGGATACCGGGCGCTATCCGACCACCGAAGAAGGGTTGGCTTCGCTGAACACACGACCTGCCAACCTGAGCAAATGGGAAGGTCCCTACCTGACCAAGGCTTTGCCACTGGATCCCTGGGGAAATGCCTATGTTTACAAATTTCCAGGCACCCATGGCGATTATGATCTGATTTCTTATGGCAAGGATGGGCAACCGGGTGGAGAAGGGGAAGCTGCCGATATAGGCAACTGGTGATGCGGCGGGCTGATGATGCAATATGAAGTGAAGGTATTAGGCGCTGACAGGATCGTCACCACGTTGCTGCTGGAAGCCGCAGACGCGACAGATGCCGAGGTTCAGGCGAAGTCTCGCGGTTGCCTGGTGATCGCAACCAGAGCCATGCAGCGCTGGCAACCCCTGAAATTGTCGCGCAAGGGAAAGTTTCCACTGGTGATGTTCAGCCAGGAACTGGTGGCCTTGCTGCGTGCAGGTATGCCGCTGATCGAAGTGTTAGAGACGTTGGCTGAAAAAGAAGAGCAAGCACCGGTCAAAAAAACCTTGCAGCAATTGATTGCCTATCTTTACGAAGGACACAATTTATCTTATGCACTGGAACAATTGCCTGAGGACTTTCCTGCGCTGTATATGGCGACGGTACGTTCCAGCGAAAAAACCAGTTCCTTGCCAGAGGTGTTGTCGCGCTATATCATTTATCAGTCTCAATTGGAAGGCATCCGGAAAAAAGTGGTCACTTCTTCAATTTATCCCATCTTGCTGGCGGTGGTCGGAAGTCTGGTGGTGCTATTCCTGATGGTGTTCGTGGTTCCTAGTTTTAGTCGCATCTTTGAAGATATGGGCAGCGAAATTCCCTTTTTATCGCGACAACTGATGCACTTTGGCAGTTTTATGAATGTGCATTTGAAACTTTTTCTGACGGTGTTGATCAGTTTGTCCGCTGCGCTGGTTTTTCCTGCTCTGCAGCCCGCCAGCAAGTTGTGGCTGAAGAAAAAGATGTGGGAAATCCCGGTGTTGGGCAAGCGGATGCACTTATATCAGATGGCACGTTTTTATCGTTCGCTGGGCATGTTGTTGCAAAGCGGCATGCCGATACTGGCCGCCTTGAAACTGGTCACCGGACTGCTGCAAGAATCGTTGCATGAGTCTTTGCAGAGCGCGTCGTTATTCATCGAGCAGGGCGGTTCGATTTCTCAGGCGATGGAAAAGCACGGCCTGGTCACACCGGTGGCGATTCGCTTGTTACGTGTTGGTGAAAGAACCGGTCAGATGGGCGAGATGATGGAGCGTATTGCGGCATTTTATGAGGAAGAAACGGTGCGCTGGGTCGAGCGTTTTGTCAAATTGTTCGAGCCATTGCTGATGATGTTTGTAGGTCTGCTGGTTGGGGTAATCGTAGTGCTGATGTATTTTCCAATATTTGAACTCGCCGGGAGTATCAGTTGAATACAGATAGCTCAAGTATCAGCAGATTTTCGGCGGTGCAGGTTCGTGAGGCGCGCGCCATTGCTGGCAAATCCATGCGCTCAGTCGTCGAAATTCTCGAAGAACAGTCCGGTCTGGACGCTAAAACTTTTGTGCGCAGTCTGGCGGCGCAGTTTCACTATCCTGCCTATGCCATGGAGGAATTACTGCGACTGGTTCCGGCTTTTCACCTGTTGAGTTTTACCGAAGCGGTCGAGCGCAATTGCCTGGTGTTTGAAGGCGAAAACAACGAAATTATTGCGATGCTCAGCGATCCCTTCAATGTAAATTTGCAGGCTTGGCTGGAACAACGCCTTACGCAAGCCTATAGCTGCGCCTTGGCGCATCGCTCGGATATATCGGCCTTTCTGAAGAGTCATGAAGAGTCGCTGCACGCGATGGACAGTATTCAGGAGGAGGCGGAAGCAACGTCTGCTGAAGATGGCTCAGGTGTGCAGGTTTTATCCATCAAGAATATCAGCGAGGAAGCCAGTCTGATCGTCCGTCTGGTGCATTCGACGATTTATGACGCGTTGAAAGCAGAGGCCAGCGATATTCATCTGGAACATACCGCTTTCGGACTGGCGATCAAGTATCGCATCGATGGTGCGCTGGTGGATGTGAGTACCATGGATGGCTTGAAGGTGATCGAACAGGTGATTTCGCGCATCAAGGTCATTTCCGGTCTGGATATTACCGAACGGCGGGTTCCCCAGGACGGTCGTTTCAAGGTGGCGACGCAGGGTCATGAAGTAGATTTGCGGGTTTCCATCATGCCCGGCGTATTCGGCGAATGCGCGGTGTTGCGTATTCTGGACAAGAGCGCCTTGTCCGATCAGGTGCAGGGTTTGCGTCTCGATCATCTGGGTTTTGACCAGCCGATTATTGCCTTCATCCGCAAGCTTTCCAACGAGCCCTATGGCATGGTGCTGGTGACCGGGCCGACCGGTAGCGGTAAAACGACCACGCTGTATGCAGCGATTACCGAGATCAATCATGGCAAGGACAAGATCATCACCATTGAAGATCCGGTAGAGTATCAGTTGCCGGGGGTGATGCAAATTCCGGTGAACGAGAAAAAAGGGCTGACTTTTGAACGGGGTTTACGTTCCATCTTGCGCCATGACCCGGATAAAATTATGGTGGGCGAGATTCGCGATGCCGAGACCGCACAGATTGCGGTGCAGTCTGCGTTGACCGGGCATCTGGTGTTTACCACGGTGCACGCCAATAATGTGTTCGACGTGATCGGCCGTTTTGTGAACATGGGCGTTGATCCCTACAGTTTTGTGTCTGCGCTGAACGGGATAGTCGCGCAGCGTCTGGTGCGGGTGAATTGCACCCATTGCATTGCCGACGATTTTCCGGATGAGGCGCTGATTCTTGAATCAGGCATCAAGCTGGCCGATGCCGCGAATATCAAGTTCCGTGCCGGTAAAGGCTGTGGCCATTGTCGCGGCACCGGTTTCAAGGGTCGCCGTGCGATAGCCGAAGTGCTTTATCTGAATGATGAAATTCGCGAGCTGATTATCGCCCGCGAGCCAATCCGGTTGGTGCGCGAAGCCGCTAGCCGAAATGGCACGCGTTTCTTGCGCGATGGCGCAGTGGACATGGTCATACGCGGTGAATCCACTTTACAGGAGATAAATCGTGTCACTTTCGTTGGGTAAAGCGCTGCGGGTCGGCTTGTGCCTGGATCATCTGCAACTGCTGCAGATGACTCGCGAACTTTCGCTCAGCGGAATATCCAGTCGCGTACTGGAAAAAAAACTGATTCCCTGTTTGGGGGCTACGCAGTCCGGTAGTGCGCTACAAACGCTGGAAGCCGCCTTGTCAGCCTTGCCCGAAAAGCCGGGCAGTGCCAGCGTGATACTGAGTAACCAGTTCCTGCGTTATGCGGTGATCCCGTGGAGCGACAGTTTGAGCGGTGAAGCAGAACAACAGGTTTATGCCAAACATTATTTCGGTCAACTGTATGGAGTGCCTGCCGAGACCTGGGAGTTGCGGCTATTTCAGGAGCATCCGGGTGCGGCGCTGTTTGTCAGCGCAATCGAAAAATCCTTGCTGCAAGGGTTGCGCGAGTTGTTTGCGGCGCACAAAGTGAAGCTGGCCTCGGTGCAGCCGTATCTGGTTGCAGCTTATAATCATTGTCATGCCAGTTTGCAGCATCAGCAGGGCTGGCTGGTTTTCTTCGAAGCGGGTAGTCTCTGCCTGGGATATGTAGTAGACGGTCATTGGCGTGGCATCAGGAGCCTCAAGGTCGGGAATCTCGACAAATTGTCCGAAATACTCGATAGAGAAAGCTATTTATGCGAATATGATGCCCCTTCTGCAGAGGTATATGTATGGGCACCGGAGTACAGGATTGAAACGATGAATAAAAGTGTGCGCTGGAAAATTCACAGGCTGGAAATGCAGGCGGGGCCTGATTACGAAGCGCGTTTTGCGATGGCGTTGTGCGGGTGAGGTAATGAGTCAACTTCGACTGGACTATCAGGATAATTTGCCCTTCCCCTGGACTGGCCTGCTGCTGTTGCTATTGGTCTTGATGGCTGCGACCTTGACCGGCGGCTATTATCTTAAATTAAAGACACAAGCGGCTGCCTACGAAGCCAGTGTACAGCAGAGCCGCGAGAAATCGCATGGCCTTTCCGGGGACGTCGTCGAAAGTCCGACTGCGGCTCAGGAAGTCAGCAATGCCAATGTGGTCATCCGTCAGTTGGGCGTGCCCTGGGAGGCATTATTTCAGGCAGTCGAGTCTACCGGGGGGGGCAAGGTTACACTACTCGCCATTTCACCTGACATAGAAAAACGTCAGGTCAAGATCACCGGCGAGGCGAAGGATTACCGGATACTCATGAAATACCTCACGCGATTGGAAGAATTTCCCGTATTCGGTTCGGTCTATCTGCAAAATCATCATGTGCAGCTGCAGGATCCCGATAGACCGGTGCGTTTTCTATTGCTGGCTAACTGGCAGGAAACCCCATGAACTCAAGTTTAAGCAAAATCATGCACAATCCGTCTGAGGTATCCTGGCAGGGTTATTTGCGCTGGCAATTGCGCGATAAGCTGATCTTGCTGGGCATTCCCGGGATTATCGCCCTGGCGTTGCTGCTGGCAGGGGTGGTGTTTTATTTCGTCAGCATCAGACCCTTGCAGACAGGAATCGTTTTGGCACAGCGCACGGTAGACCCGCAACGGGTCGCGGTCAAGCCAGTGGTTAAAAGTACCCCGACTTTGCAACTGGCAGAATTTTATAAATATTTTCCAGCAGAAAATAAAGCGCCAGTATGGTTGGGAAAGCTGGTTGAGGTGGCTGGCGAGCATGGACTTAGCCTGAATGATGCCGAATACAAGGTTTCTCAGGACAAGGTTGGCCAGTTGATACGCATGAAAATCGCCTTTCCGGTGCAGGGAAAATATCCGCAAATACGCGAATTTCTCGCCGCCCTGGTCAACGAAATCCCGTCGATGGCACTGGAAAACGTCGAGTTTGTGCGCAACACCATTGCAGATACCAGCGTGGAAGCCAAAATCAAAGTGGTGTTATATCTGGTGCAGAAATCATGAAGCTGTGGCAATGGGCTGTTATCGGTAGTGTGGCAGTCGTTGCGGTGGTGATGGCGCCTGCCGACACCGACAATAATCTGGTGCAACCGGCAAAACAGCGTGCGCAGACCGGGGTGAATCCAGTCAAAACAAAAGTTGCCGGGACTGTCGAATTGGAACGCTTGACTCGAAAGGCTCAGGAGGGTGAAACAGCAGGAGATCCATTCGACAAATTCACCTGGTATGTGGCACCTCCTCCTCCCGCCTACGTGCCGCCCCCGCCCCCGCCGCCCCCGCCGCCCCCGACGGCACCCCCGCTGCCCTTTACCTATCTGGGTAGCTATGATGACTCAGTGACCAAGGTGATTATTTTGGCCAAAGGAGATCAGATCTATACCGTGGTCGTGGGAGATGTGATTGAAAATACTTATCGAGTCGAAAAAATATCGGTCGGTTTGCTCACCTTGACCTATTTGCCGCTGAAGATTGAACAGACGTTACGCACTGGCGAAACATCATGATAATGAATACCCTAAGGAAAGCCGAGGAATTATGTTGATATTTAATCGCACTGTCTTGTTGTTTTTGCTCGTGCTGCTGACTGGCTGCGCGGGACAGCAATTGCACAACAGCGGAATGTCGCTGGTGCAGGAAGGGCATGTCGAAGAAGGACTGGCAAAACTCGAACAGGCCAGCAAAACCGAACCTGAAAACTTCAAATTCCATAATGATTTTCTTCGCACCCGGGAGCAGGTCATTAACCGTCTACTGGCTGCTGCGTCTGCAGAGCAGGCACTCGGTCATAATGAGGCGGCTGGCACCATCTATCAGCGCATTCTGACCCTTGACCCGAATAATGGCAATGCCAGGATGGCCATGGATGCGTTAACGATGGATGGCCGCCACGAAGCGCTGCTAAACGACGCCCGCGATTTGCTGGGAAAGGGCGATCTGGATGGGGCAAGGTCGGCGCTCAAGGGGATATTGCTGGAAAATCCCAGAAACGGGCAAGCGATATTACTGCAACGCCAGCTAGATGAACAGGAAACCAAGGTGCAGATGGCGGAACCTTCGTTGAATATGCAATTCAAGAAGCCGGTCACGCTGCAATTTCGCGATGCCAATGTGAAAATGGTCTTCGAAGCGTTGTCTCGTGCCAGCGGGATCAATGTGTTGCTGGACAAGGATATCAAATCGGATATCAAGACCTCGATATTCGTCAAGGATGTATCGGTCGAGGATGCGATAGATCTGATTTTGATGCAAAGTCAGCTGGAGAAAAAAGTCCTCAGTAATAATACCGTTTACATCTATCCGAATACCCCTGCCAAGTTGAAAGACTACCGGGATCTGAAGATACGCAGTTTTCATCTGGTGAATGCCGATCCCAAACAGATACTGACCATGCTCAAGACCTTGTTGAAGACCAAGGATATTTTCATCCACGAAAAAACCAATTCCATCGTGATGCGCGATACCCCGGATGCGATTCATCTGGCAGAAAAAATGATTGCCGATCAGGATATCGCCGAACCGGAGGTGATGCTGGAGGTCGAGGTGCTGGAAATCAATCGTGCCCGCGCCGCTGATATAGGCATCCAGTTCCCCAATCAGCTATCACTGAGTCCGATTGCGTCGGTGGTAGATGCGGCCGGTGCACAATTAGCCGGAACGACCGGTGCCGTTGCCGCAAGCACTACTACGCAACTCACGCTGGAAAACTTACGACATCTCAATAGCACAAAAATCGGCATCAGTCCGGTGCCTACCGTGACGCTTAACGCGATGTTGCAAGACAGCGATACCAACATTCTTTCAAGCCCCAGGCTGCGGGTGCGTAACCGCGACAAGGCCAAGATCATGATTGGCGACCGCGTGCCGATTATCACCAATTCGCTGACCCCGACCACTACCGGGCCGGGTGTAGTGACTGGCACTGTCACCTATCAGGATGTAGGTCTGAAGCTGGATGTAGAGCCGGAAATTCATCTGGATAATGAAGTTTCAATCAAGATTGGCTTGGAAGTCAGTTCACTGGGGAATGCGGTCACTAACACGGCCACCGGCTCGGTGGTGTATACCGTGCAAACCCGCAATACCTCGACTTCCTTGCGCTTGCGTGATGGTGAAACGCAAATTCTGGCAGGCCTGATACAGAACAGTGATACCAGTTCGGTGGCAAAAGTGCCGCTCTTGGGACAGATTCCGTTGCTCGGGCATTTGTTCTCAAATGACAATGGCAACAAATCCAAGACGGAAATCATACTTTCGATTACGCCGCATATCGTCGGCCATTCCAAACTTCCCGATGCACGCGAAATGGAATACTGGTCGGGTACGGAATCCGATTTGCGTAGCACCCAACTGGTGATGAAGCCGCTGGGTACTGTTACGCTGGGCAATGCAAGTCCCGGTGGCGCGCCAAGAATGCCTGCACCTCATGCAGCGCCAACTACAGCGCCTGCTACTACAGCGCCTGCTGCTACACCGCCTGCTACTACACCGCCTGTCGCACCGCCAGCAAACTCGCCTGCCGCACAGCCGCAAGCACCTGCTCAGCCACCCGCTGCACAGTCACTTCCCGCATCAGCGCCGGTAGTGTCAGCACCTCAACCTGCCGCTGCCGCAGTGCCACCGGTAACGCCCGCAGCACCTGCGTCACCTGCAGCACCTACAACACCTGCAACACCTACAACACCTGCGGTAGCAGCGCCTCCTGGACCGCCAGGCATCGCGTTTTCCTGGCAGGGTGAGACCCAGCCCAAGTTGGGCGAGAAATTTACGCTGACGCTGAATACTCAGTCGATAAAAGGGATGAAAACACTGGCTTTTCAGGTAGGCTTTGATCCGACGGTGCTAAAAGTGCTGGATGTCACCGAAGGGGATTCCCTTAAACTGGATAATGCGGCTTCAAGCATGACTAAAAACATTGATCAAGCGGGGGGCACTGTGTTGATTGATTTGTCTGGTGCAGGCTCTGCCAGTCCGGCCAGCGTGATTACTTTGTCGTTTGAGGCGATTTCTGCAGTGCCTGAATCTTCAGTCAGCATCGATGCGATCTCTGCTACCGGAACGAACGGTGAACCGTTTAGCTTGAATGCGCCACAACCGCATGTGATCTCGATAGCGCAGTTAGTTCAATGAAATTCAGGGCTGCGGGCTTTACGCTGATCGAGGTCATCATGACCGTCGCGATTGTCGGTTTACTGGCAACGATCACCCTGCCTCTGGCAGAATTGTCGGTGCAGCGCAGCAAGGAACAGGATCTGCGTCTGGCTTTACGCGAAATCAGAGTCAGCCTGGACGCTTATAAGCAGGCCGTTGAGGAGGGACGCATCAAGCTTTCGGCAGAAAAATCCGGTTATCCCGCAACATTGCAGGTGTTGGTCGAAGGCGTACCCGATATTAAAAAGCCGGGCGATCAGAATAAAATATATTTTCTCAGGCGGATACCGCGCGACCCGTTAAATACAGACACACAAAAAACCAACGAAGAAACCTGGGGAAAGCGTAGCTATCAAAGCAGCGCCGATGATCCCCAGGAAGGAGATGATGTTTATGATGTTTACTCTTTGTCAGCGGGCTCTGGAATGAACGGCATACCGTACCGGAATTGGTGAGGCAATGAAAGCTGAACGTGGCTTCACTCTGATCGAATTGATCGTGGTCATGGCGATCATCGCTGTGTTGCTGACGATTGCGACACCCAGATATTTTCATAGTGTAGAAAAATCCAAAGAGGCGGTGCTGCATGATAATCTGGCGCTGACGCGTCAGGTGCTGGATAAATATTATGGGGATAACGGTAAATATCCCGACAATCTTGGTGATCTGGTTAGCAAGAAATATTTGCGCACGGCACCCTATGATCCGATCACCGAGAGTACCACCAGTTGGTTGATCATTGCGCCTGAAGATGCAGATAAAGGTGCTGTCTATGACATCAAGAGTGGCGCACCCGGCAAGTCGCTGGATGGCAGCGAATACAAGGATTGGTGATGTCTGCAAGCAGTAAACTTAGCCTTTCACCAGCGAAGATGGGAGGATTCACCTTCATGGGGCTGATGTTGATTATTACGATCATGGGCATCGCGCTCTATGCGGTGGGAGAGGTCTGGACTAACGCGCAGAAGCGTGCCCAGGAGCAGGAATTATTGTATATTGGTGACCAGTTCCGGCGAGCCATCAAAGCCTATAATAGGCATACTCCGACAGCTAACAAGTTGCAAGCCTATCCTGCCTCTCTGGAAGATTTGCTCAAGGACCCGCGTTATCCCACCACACAGCGATATTTGCGAAAAATTTATATTGATCCGATTAGTGGTAAGGCCGAGTGGGGAGTGCTAAGAATTGCGAACGGTGGAATTTTTGGAGTATATAGCCTGTCCGGTGAGACGCCCAGAAAGCAGACCCATTTCAAGGCGATTGATCAAAGTTTCGAGGGCAAGACAAAATATTCGGAATGGATATTCATGCCAGCCTCAGCTCCGCCTGCGCTACCGCAGTAATGAAATCAGTTTGGTTTGAAAAACAACTTAGCCCGGATGCAGTCCGCAGGCCGGAATCCGGGAAAATTCGGATCGCGTGCGATTTTCCAGGTTGCATGGAGTGACAACCCCGGATTCCGTTTCATTCCATCCGGGCTTCGCTTGACAGCGTGACGTTGTAACATCAGGATGCGATTCAATCGGGAGGACTTATGCGGACAACAATCGATATAGAAGATGATGAGGTCATCAACATATTCAGAGTGGAGGGAATATCACTGCAGGCGCTTCGTTACATTCGATAGGCGCATATCGCTTGCTGTCGTAAAGGGTGTTAGCGCCCAAAACCTTGTATGCTTGATCCAAGCACTTGCTGACCTTGCAGGAAAGCCATGAGCAGTATAACCTTGACTCAAGTTTACCCTGACCCCACTTAATGCGTTGTTACTTGAGGAAGCACGACACAAATGCAAAACATAAAAAGCTATAGTCTCTCCGGGCCGTCCGGGAATCTCGAAGGTGTCGCGCATCTGCCGACACAATCTCCTCGCGGGATCGCGGTGGTGGCGCATCCGCTACCCACAATGGGCGGGACGATGGATAACAAGATCGTGACTACCCTGTGCAAGACTTTTGTGGAACTGGGTTTTGTTGCATTGCGCTTTAACTTCCGTGGCGTAGGTGCCAGTGCGGGCAGCTACGACGATGGTATCGGCGAAACGGAAGACTTGCTGGCAGTCATTCGCGACGCGCAACAAACTTATGGCGACTTGCCACTGCTGCTGGCGGGATTTTCTTTTGGTGGCTTTGTGCAGGCACGCGCCGCTAAACAATTGCGGGTGACAAAAATGCTGCTGGTAGCTCCTGCGGTAGGGCGGTTCAATATGCCCGAGGTTCCAGCTGGCACTGTGTTGATTCATGGCGACAAGGATGATGTGGTGACACTTGCGGATATGCTGGACTGGGCGCGTCCTCAGCAGCTGCCGGTGGTAGTGTTGCCGGGTGCTGATCACTATTTTCATGGACGCCTTGGACAATTGAAACAGCTGGTACTGGGACATTTTCGCGGACACCCAGTATGAGTAGCGTGCTATCTGCACAAAATCTAAGTAAATCCTATGGCGGGCATAGGGTGGTGGACGGTATCAGTCTCTCTCTGAACAAAGGGGAATGCTTCGGCCTGCTCGGTCCGAACGGTGCAGGCAAGACCACGACGCTGCGTTTACTGCTTGGTCTGATCATCCCCGATGGCGGCGAACTTTCCTTACTGGATCACCCCGTACCACAGCAGGCGCGCGAGGCAAGATTACGGGTGGGGGTGGTGCCGCAAATGGATAACCTGGATCCGGATTTTACCGTGACGGAAAATCTGCTGGTATATGGTCGTTATTTCGGCCTGAAGGATGCCGAGCTCAGGGCACGTTTGCCGGATTTGCTGGAGTTTGCCAATCTTACCAACAAGCGCGATGCCAGAGTACCCACCTTATCCGGTGGAATGAAGCGACGCCTGACGCTGGCGCGTGCGCTGGTCAACGACCCGGAAGTGATTTTTCTCGACGAACCCACCACCGGTCTCGATCCGCAGGCGCGCCACCTGATCTGGCAGCGGTTGCGTGAACTGACAGCACGCGGCAAGACTCTGCTGCTCACCACGCATTTCATGGACGAGGCAGAGCGTCTTTGTCATCGTCTGGCGGTGATGGACAACGGGCGTATTATCAGTCAAGGGACCCCGCGCGAATTGATAGCACAGAATATCGAACCGCAGGTGGTCGAGGTATTCGGAGAATTTGCCGCTGACTGGGCACATAATCATGCTGCGCGCCATGCGCAACGCTTCGAGGTGAGTGGAGAATCGGTGTTCTGTTATACCGATGACGCACAGCCCTTGCTGCAGGAATTGCAAAAGTTGCCTGAATTGCGTTATTTGCACCGACCGGCAAACCTGGAAGACGTGTTCCTCAAACTGACCGGCCGGGAGATGCGCGAATGAATTATTATGCGATGCCCAAACTCAGCCTGCGCTTCATCCCGATCTGGCGGCGCAACTTTATGGTCTGGAAAAAAATGGCCGGTTCGTCGATACTTGGTCATCTCGCCGATCCGCTGATTTATATGCTGGGTCTGGGTTACGGGTTGGGCGGAATGCTGCCGCAAGTGGGCGGCATGTCGTATATCGCGTTTCTTGCCGCAGGGACGGTCTGTTACAGCACCATGAACAGCGCCAGTTTCGAGGCGTTATATTCCGGTTTTGCGCGGATGCACGAACAGCGCACCTGGGAGGCGATACTGAATACCCCGGTCACGCTGGATGACATCGTATTTTCGGAAATTCTCTGGGCAGCTTCCAAGAGTCTGCTCTCCGGTCTGGCGGTGTTGGTGGTGATCTGGGTACTGGGGCTTTCGCACTCGATGCTGACACTATGGCTGATCCCGCTTTCGATGCTGGTCGGTCTGTGTTTTGCCTCGCTCGGCCTGATCATGACCGCGCTCGCACCTGGCTATGACTTTTTCATGTATTACTTTACGCTGGTTATCACGCCCATGGTGTTATTATGCGGCGTGTTTTTTCCGGTCGATCAGTTGCCTCCCCTGTTACTGCAGCTATCAGGCTTGCTACCACTGACGCATGCCATTGAACTATCGCGACCGTTGCTGAATAATCTGGTACCCGCGCATTACACCTCGCATATTGCCGTGCTTTTGGCTTATACCCTACTGGGTTTTTATGTGTCTGTGGTATTGTTCCGGCGTCGACTTTCTCAATGAGGAACTATTATGCTATGGGTTAAAGCGTTTCATATCATTTTTGTGGTGAGCTGGTTTGCCGGATTATTCTATCTGCCAAGAATTTTCGTTAACCATGCGATGGCGACTCAGCCTGACGAGATTGCCCGGCTCAAGCTGATGGAAGGCAAACTTTATCGTTTTGTCACGCCGATTGGCGCACTGGCGATCGCCTTCGGCTGCTGGCTGTGGTTCGGCTATGGATTTTCGGGCGGATGGCTGCATGCCAAAACGGCACTGGTATTGCTGCTGGTGGGCTATCATCTTTACTGTGGGCATCTGGTCAAATTATTCGCAGAAGATCAGAACACCCGCAGCCATGTTTTTTATCGATTCTTCAACGAAATTCCGGTGCTGGTGCTGGTGGCAGTGGTCATCCTGGCAACCGTAAAACCTTTTTAATTTATGACTGATTTTTTCGCTCCCTGCCCGCGCGGCCTTGAACGTTTGTTATGCGACGACCTTACCGCGCTGGGTGCTGCAAAAGTACATGGTGTCGAAGGGGGCGTGCATTTTTCTGGCGACTGGACGTTGTGCTATCGCATCAACCTGCAAAGCCGTATCGCCAGTCGCATCTTGTGGCGCATCGCCGATACGCAATATCGCAACGAACAGGATATCTACCAGGCTGTTTTTGATCTGCAGTGGCAACGCTGGTTCGAGGTTAGCCAAACGATTCGCGTCAATACCACGGCGATACGCTGTCCCTTGAAAAGCATCGAATATATTACGCTGCTGGTCAAGGATGCGGTTTGCGACCGTTTTCGCGCACAGTGCAATGAACGCCCCAGCGTAGATACCCTGACACCCGATGTACGCATTCATGTCTTTCTCGAAGACAGTCGGCTGATGTTGTATCTGGATACCTCTGGCGATGCGCTGTTTAAACGCGGCGTCCGTCAGCATACCAATATCGCGCCGATACGCGAGAACCTGGCAGCCGGAATCTTGCGCCTGTGCAAGTGGCAGCCAGGCACGCCTTTGCTCGACCCAATGTGCGGCAGCGGCACCTTTCTAATCGAGGCGGCGCAGATGTCGCTGAATATTCAGCCCGGCATCGCGCGCAGCTTTGCCTTCGAAAAGTTGAAAAATTTTGATGCACCGAGGTGGCTGGCGATACGCGCCGAGGCAATCGCCGCACAGTTGCCGGTCAAACCGCTGGAAATCTACGGTAGCGACTTGTATGGCGACGCGATGAAGGCTTCCTGGCGTAACCTGACCGAAGCCGGTTTAGCCGAATGCGTGCAGCTCAAGCAGGCCAACATACTGGAAATCTCAGCGCCTGCCGCTAACGGCATTCTGGTAGCAAATCTGCCTTATGGAGAGCGCATGGGCGAACTGGATGAGCTGGCCGAGTTATACCCGAAGCTGGGCGATGCGCTCAAGAGAAAGTTTGGTGGCTGGACGGCCTATCTATTTACTGCAGACAAGGCGATTTTGAAGCTGATGCGACTCTCACCTTCGAAACGGACGCCGTTGTTTAACGGGGCAATAGAATGCCGTTTACTGGAATATAAGATCGTCGCAGGCAGCAACCGTACTAAATAGTTGATTCTATGAGTTTTAGTGTGCACTATGGCAATGATAAATTGACCTCGCAAGGGTAAGGGTGGTAGCATTTCAACTTGCAAGTTTCACCGCAAGGTCGGCTTACCGGCATTGGTACTTCTGCATTACCCTCATCATTTTGATTTTATCCTGAAATTTCGTTGATTCCTGTCATTGAAGTATCACTTCATAAGGAGAATCACATGTCTGTTTCTAAAACTTTCAGCGTGGCGTCGACAGCACCCTCTAGCGGGGAACGTAGCAGTTATACCCGCATTATCAAGAAATACGGCTGGATACCCGACATTCCTGACCATCGCGATCACCTGTATGCAGCCCCTACCATGGTAGCCTTGCCGAAACTGGTGGACTTACGCCCCAGTTGTCCGGCGGTATTCGATCAGGGTGAACTGGGTAGTTGCACCGCCAATGCGATTGCGGCGGCACACCAGTTCGACCAGATGAAACAGAGCAAGCCCGCCGTATTTACCCCGTCGCGGCTGTTTATTTATTATAACGAGCGTGCAATCGAAGGAACTATCAAACAGGATTCAGGTGCGATGATCCGTGATGGCATCAAGAGTCTAGCGCTGCAGGGTGCTGCACCTGAAACCATCTGGCCCTATGATATTAAAAAATTCGCCGCCAAGCCGACCAAAAAATGCTATGACGCAGGCTTGAAAAATCAGGCTTTGAGCTATCAGCGACTAGAGCCCAATCTCTCGCAACTGAAAAGTTGCCTGGCGACTGGCTATCCGTTTGTGTTCGGCTTCTCGGTCTATCAAAGTTTCGAGTCAGAAGTGGTGGCACGCACCGGAAAAGTTCCGATGCCAAACGGAAAAACCGAAACCTTGCTGGGAGGGCATGCCGTGCTCGCGACCGGCTATGATGAAAGCAGTAAAAGCTTTATCGTCAGAAACTCCTGGGGTTCTGATTGGGGTATCAAGGGATATTGTCTGTTCCCCTATGCCTATCTGCTCAATGCCAACTTGTGCGACGATTTCTGGACAGTGAGATTAGTGGAATAACTGGGTAGGTCGGGCACATTTTTTGTGCCCGACATTTCCTCCGGTTGAAGGTTGTGCAACCCAAAGATGTTGTCAAACCCGGGTATTATTTACGATTCATTATGAATTTTTATGCTCAAGTGCGAAAGCTATTCCATTATTCATGCAAGCGGAGCCAAGCTTGCTGATTATATAATGTCGAATTGGTCATTCGAGGTGAATGATGCTGCTGTTGTAACAGCATTTTTATTTTAAGTTGCGGAGTAATAAATGAATTTTGATAAAGAACTTGATGTACGTGGCATGAGTTGCCCAATGCCTATCCTGAAAACCAAAAAATCCCTGAATGATATGACTACCGGGCAAGTGTTGAAAATTGTCGCAACCGATGCGGGTTCGATAAAGGATATGCAGTCTTTTTCCACTCAGACCGGAAACACACTGGTTGCTCACACTGAGCAAAATGGCGAATATACTTTCTTTATGCAGAAAAAATAAATTACCTGTCACTGAAGGAAATATCATGAAAAAAATGGCCATTATCGCCTCCAAAGGCACGTTGGACATGGCCTACCCGCCATTTATCCTGGCTTCAACCGCAGCCGCGCTAGGCTACGAAGTGCAGGTATTTTTCACCTTTTATGGCCTGCAATTGCTGCGTAAGGACTTGTCCAGTGTGATGATCAGTCCACTGGCCAATCCGGCAATGCCGATGCCGGTGCCAATGCCAGTGATGGTGCAGATGCTGCCTGGGATGGAATCTATGGCAACCCTAATGATGAAACAAAAGCTTAAAAAGCATGGTGTTGCCTCCTTGCAAGAAGTGCGCGATATGTGCCTGGAAGCCGAGGTGAAATTTGTCGCCTGTCAGATGACCGTTGATTTATTTGAATTCGACAAGAGCGAATTCCTCGAGAATATCGAATATGGCGGCGCTGCGACCTTCCTGGGTTTTGCCGGTGATACCGACATCTGCCTTTTCGTGTGAAATCTTATAAATTTATCTATCAATCAAGGAATTTGTTAATGAAAAAGATAATGAATGCATTGTTCGCTGCTGGTGTGCTGGCATCCCCGCTAGCAATGGCGACAAACGGCGATGAAATGATGGCGGTAGGTTCTCAAAGTTCTGCGTTGGGCGGTACGGGAGTTGCGAACTTCATCGGTGCAGAGAGTGCATGGGCCAATCCGGCAATGCTGGGCAAGTCTGTGGGAGCTGAAATAACGGGCGGTCTCAGCCTGTTTAAACCGGAGGTGACTAACACTGGTATGCCAGGTGGACCTGCCTTGGGCAGTAGTGCTAATGTCAACTATATCCCCGATGTTTCATACTCCAGAAGAATCAGTGACAAATTGACGTATGGGATCGCGATGGCGGGCATTGCAGGGATGGGTGTGGACTATAAGAATGACCCGCCCGCTACTCATTTAAAAGCGAAAACCAGTTTAAGCATACTGAGAATTCTGCCAACGATTGCTTATAATGATAGCGTCTACGGCATAGGTTTCTCCCCCATACTTCAGTATGGTTCATTGATATTGACTTATAACAACGGACAACCTTACAACGCGGCTGAAAAGAAAGATACTTCTGCAGGCGTGGGTTATTCTTTGGGTGGGTATTACAATGTCTCGTCGGCCTTGACAGTCGCGGCGGTTTATCAATCCAAAATATCGGCGAAGTATGGCACTCAAATTTCGGGAGCGAGTATCGGTTTTGGTCTGTGCCAGCCGGCAGGAGGCGGTTGCACGGGAGCAGCACCTTTCGGTGATGATTTGAATCAACCTGCAGAAATCAAGGCTGGTGTTGCTTACACCGTTTCCAGCATTACGGTTGCCGCAGATTACAAGTCTATCCAGTGGGGCAACGCCGCCGGTTATAAGGATTTTGCTTGGAAAAATCAAAGCGTAACCTCGATCGGTGCAAAATATGCGGGTACTGGATACTGGTTGGGTGCGGGCTATAATCACGCAAAAGATCCGATTGGTACACTGCCTGCCGCTAGTGGAACTAATGCTGAATATCGAAATGCCGCAATTAACATTTTCAATAACATGTTCTTCCCGGCCATCGTGAAAAATTCATATTCCCTGGGCGGCGGTTATGACCTCTCCAAGGTGTTGGCTGTTGAAGGTGCCTGGGTATATTCACCAGAAGTAAATAAGGTGGTGGACGTTGCCAACTTTGGTGGAACCAATACATCGACCCATTCGCAAAGTTCTTATCTGTTGTCGTTGCGTTACAAGTTCTAAATCAATAGCGGGGGAAGTATTGCAGTTGTATTTTATACACTGCTTCAGACCCCGCTTAAACTAGCACCATCCTTCCATCAGGTGTCTTGCGTTTCTGCTCAAGACTGCCTTGAGCACTTTCCATTCGCCGTTTTCGATTTCCGCCGCAGCGCCTACCTGCAGCAAACCAGACG
>CAIRBC010000486.1 GCA_903876685.1 uncultured Nitrosomonadales bacterium
AAGCCAAGCAAAATTCAAATGTGGATATTACAAAAATATTTCAGTACACGGTTTGAAGAACCACCCCGCCCTGACGGGCAACCCTCCAAGGGAAGGGAATAAATTCCAGGCCTTAAGAACAGGAAAATATTTTGGATCACCCATTCCCCTCCGCTGGAGGGGTGCCCGAAGGGCGGGGTGGTAATTTCGGTCGCAAATAATAGGTTCATGCCCCACCACCAGGCTGGCTCTGGTGATTTTTCTTTTCGTGGGCATCGGGTTACGGCGCAAAAAACTGCGCCTAACCCGACCTACCGATAATGTCACCTCTCTGGACGCTGATACGAAAGTACTAGAGACGTTCAAAAATCACCGCAATACCCTGTCCGCCACCGATACACATGGTCGCCAGCGCATATTTGCCATTGATACGTTGCAGCTCATAGATTGCCTTGGTAGCGATAAATGCACCTGAACATCCAACCGGATGACCCAGCGCGATTGCGCCGCCATTCGGATTGGTTTTGGCAGGATCCAGACCCAGACCACGGTTTACTGCAATCGCCTGAGCGGCGAAGGCTTCATTGGCTTCGATGACATCCATTTGATCCAGGGTCAGACCTGCTTTCTTGAGCGCCAGCTTGGTCGCTGGAATCGGGCCTTCACCCATGATTTCGTTAGGAACACCCGCAATTGCATAGGAAACCAGACGTGCGATCGGTTTTTGACCTGCCTTGGCAGCCAGTTCAGCCGCAGTCAGCACAAAAAAGGCTGCGCCATCATTAATCCCAGAGGCGTTTCCTGCGGTCACGGTGCCGTCTTTTTTGAAAGCAGGTTTCATTTTTGCCAACGATTCCAACGTGGTATTGGCCTTGACGTATTCGTCAGTGTCAAATACCACATCACCCTTGCGGCTCTTCAAGGTAATCGGCACAATTTGTGACTTGAAGCGTCCGTCAGCGATAGCGGCGGCTGCACGGCGTTGCGATTCCACCGCAAAGGCATCCTGATCGGCACGGCTAATATCCCACTTGGTTGCCAGATTTTCTGCCGTGATACCCATGTGGCCGACACCAAACGGATCAGTCAGCACTGCAACCATCATGTCTACCAGTTGCGTATCGCCCATTCTGGCGCCAGAGCGCATCGCGGGAGCCATGTAGCTGCCGCGTGACATGACTTCTACGCCGCCGCCGATACCGTAATCACAATCACCCAGCATGATATTCTGCGCCGTAGTAACAATGGCTTGCAGACCCGAAGAACACAGGCGACTGACTTGCATTGCCACTGAATCCATCGGCAAGCCTGCCTGAATCGACGCCACGCGTGAGACATAGGCATAGCGTGAATCGGTTGGAATACAGGTACCTACCGTAACGTAATTGATCTGGGCTGCATCAACGCCGGAACGGGCGATCGCTTCTTTCATCACGGTGCCCGCCAGTTCCGATGGTTCGAGACCGGATAGCGAGCCGCCAAAGGCGCCGATAGGTGAACGTACTGCACTTAATACCACTACATCTCTTTTGTCAGCCATTACAAAACTCCTTGTTATTAAAAATGAAATTCCGGTTATCGTGAAACAGAAACATTGCTTCAGATTAAAACATAACCCACACGCCATTTTTTCAAATGATGCGCGCCAGGTTAATGCAAAGTTTGAGGCAAATCAGCATATTCCAGGAGAATACAATTAAACTCGCTGGTACCACATATTATTACTACCGTTAATATAAGTAATATTCTAGCAATTTAAGGCTTAGTTAGAAACAAAATTAATCAGCAACTCACTTCGGTTAGGTTAAAAAAATGCCTCGTCATCTCTTCAAAAAAGTAGCATGCCTGCTACGCACAGTTTAGCAGGTAATGCGACCGAGCCACTTAACTCTGCGCAGCTATGATCGCCTCAATTTCTGCAACATGATGCGACACTGCCGCTGCGTCCGCCCTACTCTCTACATTCAGTCGCAACAAGGGTTCGGTGTTTGAGGAGCGCAGATTCAGGCGCCAGTTTGTAAACGAAAGACTTAGTCCATCGGTGAGGTCGATTTCCGGGTTGCTGGCTGCATAATAGGTTCGCACCAACTCCAGTGCGGCCGGGGCATCACTCACTTTATAGTTGATTTCACCGCTGCAAGGGTAGGCGGCAATACGTTCTCCCACCAGTTCAGACAGCGGTTTACCACCGAGGCTGATCAATTCTGCCACCAGCAACCAGGGGATCATGCCGCTGTCACGATAGGCAAAGTCACGAAAATAATGATGAGCGCTCATTTCACCACCATAGACAGCATTTTCTGAACGCATCCGTTCCTTGATGAAGGCATGACCCGTTTTGCACTGAATCGGCGTACCCCCTGCCTGGTTCACAATATCGATAGTATTCCAGGTCAAGCGTGGATCGTGGATGATTCTTTCCCCGGGGTTTTTATTCAGGAAGGCTGCCGCCAATAGACCGACGATGTAATAACCCTCGATAAACTCGCCGTTTTCATCAAACAGGAAGCAGCGGTCGAAGTCGCCATCCCAAGCGATGCCCATGTCCGCCCGGTGCGCCTTGACCGCATCCGCAGTCGCGGCACGATTTTCGGGCAGCAATGGATTGGGAATGCCATTAGGGAAGCTACCGTCAGCCTGATGGTGCACCTTGATGAAAGTAACCGGTACCCCCCGCTGAACCAGCTTTGCTTCGATAGCATCGATCACATGGCCTGCTGCACCATTTCCGGCATTGACCACCAGCTTGAGCGGTTTTAGTGCGGTGTAATCTATATAGGTCAGCAGGTGATCCACATAAGGATTCAGAATAGACTGAAATGTCAGAGACCCGCGTTGCACGGCCGGTTTAAACTGCCCTGCTTCAGCCAGAGCCTGTATATCCTTGAGGCCAGTATCGCCGCTGATAGGCCGCGAGCCTTGGCGTACCAGTTTCATGCCGTTGTAATCCATAGGATTGTGGCTGGCGGTGACTTCGATGCCGCCATCCACCTCCAGATGAAAGGCCGCAAAATAGACCTCTTCGGTACCGACCATGCCGATATCGATCACCTCAGCCCCGCCGTCCATCAAGCCCTTAGCCAAGGCCTGCTTCAACGAACCGGTGGAAAGTCGCACATCGCCACCCACCACCACTCGCCTGGCATCCAGGTGCTGTGCGTAAGCGCGACCGATGCGATAGGCAATGTCTTCGTTGAGCTGGCTGCCCAACTTGCCACGAATGTCATAGGCTTTAAAACAGTCAAGTGCCATCAAATAATCCTTTTAAAACATATACAAGTTTAAATTATGCCGAAACAGGCATCAATTGCCACCGCCGGACAAGGTCACTCAGCGCACCAGTAAATGAAATTTGTCTTTAACGCCACGCCATTTATCGGCATCATCCGGGGCCTCCTTTTTTTCGACAATGGCCTTCCATTGCTTTGCCAATTGGGCATTCAATCCGATAAAATAGCGCTGTTCCAAGGGCAAATCCTCTTCGGCACAGATCGCTTCAACCGGACATTCGGCAACACATAGGCTGCAATCGATGCATTCATCGGGATCTATCACCAGAAAGTTTGGCCCTTCACGAAAGCAATCCACCGGGCAAACCGCTACGCAATCAGTATACTTGCACTTGATACAATTTTCAGAAACAACATATGTCATGACTAAGCTCCGACTCAAGGAACCTGTATTTTAACAGAGTTAACAGTTTATTCGATGAATCCATGAATCCATGTCAGGTTGCAGCAGACCAGTTACAATGCTAACGGGCGATATGCCACTACGCAAACACTGGTTTACAATTAACCCACTTTATGAATAATTTTTTTCGGGGGAAATATGCCGAAGTTCGATTTCGCCTTAACAACACGTGATGGGCACAAAATTGAGAGCATTCAGATTTTTGGCAAAGACTTGGCAGATGCAGAACGTAAACTGCACCAGATGTACCGCAATTGTCAGGTAACACAATGTAAAACGCTGGATCCTAAAAAAGAAGTTTCACAATCCGCCGATATTGAAGACCTGCTGTCGCTGATTTCCAAACATCATTAAACCTCAAACGATTTCCGATAAAAACCGGGTTGTCAAAAATTCGTCAAGCAACGCATCATATTCCTTCGCACCACGACTGTCAGGCGCATACTCAAAGATAGTTTTATTCTGCATCGGGCTTTCTGCCAGACTGACACTTTCAGAAATGTAGGTTCGGCAAACATTGACACCAAATTCCTTTTCAGCCATCAGCATGACATCGCGTGCCATACGTCGCCTGGAATCGAAACGTGTCAACAAATAACGACTGGCAACTGGGCGCTTCAGCACTCTTTCCAGTGCTGTAAGCGTTTTTTTTATCTGGATAGCACCCTTGAAAGACAGGTAATCCGCAGAAATCGGAACAATTATTCCATCGCAGGCAAAGATGGCATTCAGTGACAGGACGCCAACCAAAGGGCAGCAATCGATGATCCAGTGCTTGTTCATGGACTTTACCGACTGCAGCGCAATATTCAATTTATTAATTGCGTTGTAACCCTTGCCATACAATGCATCCACCTTCGACAACTCGGTATGCGAGGAAATAATACCAACGCCACAGGCGGATTGCTGAATGATTTCTCGCAAGGGTCGATTACGCTGAAATAAACTGAAGATACTGTCATCACCAGAATAAGCGCTGACACCGAGTATTGAACCGAATTGTGACTGCGGATCCAGATCGATGCCCACTGTATTCTGATTACGACGAGTCAGCGCGGCTGAAAGATTAAGTGCAGTGGTAGTCTTGCCGACTCCGCCCTTTTGATTGAATACAGCAACTATAGTCATGGTATTGCAAAGGTGAAATTGTTACTTTACTGTTTACGAACACAATTTGATGCAGGAATTGCATTTACTCACAATATGGTTTAAAGACTATTGCGATTTAAAAAATTGCTTCCGATAATCACTGGATATTCAGGTAACTTTGAACGCCTGTATGACCATGATCAGGTAAGCCATAGTTTATCAGACTAACGGGCATGGCAGGCGCTAGAGTAGCGATACTCATCAAATAAATCTGCGCTGAATATTTTATTAGCTGAAGCTATGTGATTATTTAAAAGTAAAATTCTGGAGAAAATTAGCTTGGCAAACCCAATACCCTATTTTAATATATAATTACAAAAGAAATTATAAGCTGGACATAAAAAGCATGAATGCTCTGAGCAAACTTTTGATGAAATTACTCGTAATTACGCTCGCCATGTTCACACTGGCGGGTTGCGCGTCTTCAACCCGTATGAAAAACCCGGTTGATCCGCTGGAATCATTCAATCGGGGCGTATACCAATTCAATGACGCACTGGACAAGTCTATCGTTAAACCTGTTGCTCAAGGTTATAACACCGTCATGCCTACACCAGGCAAGGTTTTCGTGAACAATTTTTTCTCTAATCTGAATGATATCGTCGTCACTCTCAATGACTTGCTGCAATTTAAATTTGTTCAGGCTTTTTCGGATAGCGGGCGTGTATTGATTAATAGCACGATCGGTGTCTTCGGACTAATTGATGTCGCATCACAGACCGGCTTTGAAAAACATAACGAGGACTTTGGACAGACGCTAGGTTACTGGGGTGTGGGAAATGGTCCCTATCTCGTCCTGCCAATTTTAGGTCCCAGCACATTTCGTGACACGCTGGGATTTTATACAGACACCCTTTCCAGTCAATTAAGCCAGGTGAAACCGGTGCGCACACGCAACGAGTTATATTTGACCAAGGCAATCAATATCCGCACCCAGTTGTTGGATCGGGAAAAGTTATTTGACGAAGCAGCTCTGGATCGCTATGAATTTACCCGCGATA
The DNA here is from genome assembly GCA_903876685.1 of uncultured Nitrosomonadales bacterium. Lineage (GTDB taxonomy): Bacteria > Pseudomonadota > Gammaproteobacteria > Burkholderiales > Gallionellaceae > Gallionella. The sequence continues at coordinate 5,823 of CAIRBC010000486.1, forward strand.
CCTATCTGTTACATCGCAAGAGTCTGGTATATGATGGCAACCCGCCGCATGAAAAATACGAGGACGATGTTGAACTCAGTCCCCAATCAAGGAAGGCACCCGACACCAGTGTCCCTTCTGCCTGGAAGGCACCTGCATCGAAACCGGCAAGCAAGCAATTTTCCAGCGTTGATGCAGCATCACCCAGTGTTTATCAGGTTTGGCTTGCCCAGCGCACTGGCATACGCTAAACAAACGCCTAACCCTCTTTCAAAGTAAATATTCGATTAACCCATAGACGCCCACTAACGGGCATGGCAAATTGCCACCCCTGATGATGAAA
>CAIRBC010000487.1 GCA_903876685.1 uncultured Nitrosomonadales bacterium
CCATGCAGGATACGCTGGGTAATATTCTGGGCGGTCTGGCTTTGCAATTGGATAATTCCATCGGAATCGGCGACTGGATTAAGGTGGATCAGATTTCCGGGCGCGTCGTCGACATACGCTGGCGCTCCACACTGGTCGAGACGCGTAACTGGGAAACGGTGGTGTTTCCCAACAGCCTGCTGATGAAAAAGGACTTTATGGTGCTCGGTCGGCGCACCGATCAGCCAGTGCAATGGCGGCGTTGGGTATGGTTCAACGTCAATCTGGGTGCCACACCCACCCGTGTGGTCAGCGCGATAGAAGATGCGGTGCAACAGGCGGAAATCAATCATGTATCGAAAAATCCGCAGCCTGATTGTGTGTTGATGGAAATGGATAAAGGCTGTGCGCGTTATGCGTTGCGCTATTGGTTGACCGATTTTGCTGCAGACGACACCACCGATGCGTCGCTACGCTGGCATATCTATACCGCACTTGAGCGAGCCGGGATCAAGCTTGCCGTGGAAGAGCAGAATGTTCGTTACAGCAGGGAAAACGAGAAGCTCGAAGAATCGCTGCGCAGCCGGGAATTACTTCGTCGTATCAAGACTTTGAAGCGCGTCGAGTTGTTTGCGCAAATGACGGAGGTCGAGTTGCGACATATGGCCGAACGCTTGAGATATGCGCCTTTCGCCAAAGGCAATATTATCGCCAAACAGGGTACGCCTGCACAGCACTGGCTGTTCATTATTACTAGCGGCGAAGCGGAGGTGTATCTGGAGAGACCCGGCGGCGTAAAACATGTCTTGAACGTGCTGGGTAATGGCGCCATCTTCGGCGAGATGAGTCTGATGACCGGTTCGCCGCGCGTGGCGACGGTGATTGCCCGAAGTGATGTGGAATGCTATCGCCTCGACAAGGATGTTTTTGAGGAAATTTTGCTGGCGCGACCGAGCATCGCCGAGGAAGTATCGCATGTGCTGGAGTCGCGTCGCATGCAACTGGATAGTGCGCTACAAAATATGGATGAAGCAGATAAACATAAATTGATACATCATCCGCATGGCGATGTATTGGAAAAGATTATACGGTTTTTTGGCTTGTAGCGTTTACTGGTGTATCATCTTGCCGCGTCTAAAGTCGTAACCAAGGAATAATATGAAAGAGACCTTTCTGGATTTTGAAAGCCCTATCGCAGAGTTGGAGGAGATGATTGAGCAACTCCGCTATGCGCAGGATGATACCGCGCTGGACATTGCCGATGAAATTTCGCGATTGACCAGGAAAAGCCTGGCTTTGACCAAGGATATTTTTGCCAAGCTCACCCCCTGGCAAATTTCTCAGGTTTCTCGACATCCGCAGAGACCTTATACGTTGGATTATATCGAACATTTGTTTTCCGACTTCCAAGAGTTGCATGGTGACCGTGCCTTTGGTGACGACAAGGCCATTGTGGGCGGGTTGGCACGTTTCAACGGGCAGAGTGTGATGGTGATCGGCCATCAGAAAGGGCGTGATACCAAGGAAAAAATCGCGCGCAATTTCGGTATGCCGCGTCCGGAGGGCTATCGCAAGGCGTTGCGCCTGATGCATCTGGCTGAAAAATTCGGCATTCCCATTTTGACCTTTATTGATACGCCTGGTGCTTATCCGGGGGTGGATGCGGAAGAGCGCGGCCAATCCGAGGCGATCGGGCGAAATTTGTATGAGATGACCGAATTGCGCGTACCGATCATTTGTACCGTGATCGGTGAAGGCGGATCTGGCGGTGCGCTGGCGGTTGCGGTGGGCGATGCCTTGTTGATGTTGCAATACAGCACTTATTCGGTGATCTCTCCGGAAGGTTGCGCCTCTATTTTATGGAAAAGTGCCGAAAAAGCCTCGGATGCCGCCGAAACTCTGGGTATTACCGCAGTCCGCCTGAAAGCGCTGGGGTTGGTGGACAAGATCATCAGCGAACCATTGGGTGGCGCCCACCGGGATTATCCGGGTACCATGCAGAATGTGAAAAAGGTGTTGCAGGAAACGCTGAAAACGGCGCAGAGCAAGCCGATTGCCAATCTACTGCAAGAGCGCTTCAACCGCTTGATGAGCTATGGCAAGTACAAGGAAGTCACACTTTAAACCGAGTGAATCAGCACGATCTTCTTGAGCGCGTTGGTGCAGAATTAACGTCGCTGCTTCCCGCAGGCAGCAGCCTGTTGATTGGCTTGAGCGGCGGGGTTGATTCGGTGGTTTTGCTGCATCTATTGCATCGTTTGGCACCGTGTTTTTCCTGGAAGCTTGCGGCAATTCATGTGCATCATGGTCTCAGTCCTAATGCCGAGGCATGGGTTGAATTCTGTAGCGAGTTGTGTGCCAGTTTAAACGTGGCGCTGCATATCGAAAGGGTAGACATCGCGCCGCTGCGTGAGCATGGCATCGAGGCAGCAGCGCGTAAATTGCGTCATGCAGCTTTTGCAGCCCGGAATTGCGATTTCATCCTGCTGGCGCAGCATGCGGATGATCAGGTGGAAACGCTGTTGTTGCAGTTATTGCGCGGTGCCGGGGTGCGAGGTGCGGGTGCAATGGCGGCAGGCGAGAGACAGTTGAGCAACCCTAAAGCCTGGGGCTGTGTACTCAGGCCGTTGTTGGGTATTACCCGCCAGGAAATTCTTGGCTATGCTGCTGCTTTTGAGTTGCGCTGGATCGAAGACGAAAGCAATGCCGACGAAAGTTACCCGCGCAATTTTCTGCGTCATCAGTTGTTGCCCTTGTTGCAAAAAAAATTCCCGTCCTATCGTGAAACACTCTCGCGCAGCGCGCGGCATTTTGCCGAGGCAGCAGAACTGCTCGATGAATTGGCGTGTCTGGATGCGGCCTCTGCCATAACCGGCGAAACCCTGGCGGTTGCTGCATTGCAGGCTCATGGCACGGCACGCGCCAAAAACCTGTTGCGTTATTTTCTGCACGGCAGAGGAGCGCCCGTGCCACAAGCAGCGCAACTGGAGGAAATGTTGCAGCAGTTGTGTGGCGCGCGAGCCGATGCGAGCCTGTGCGTAGCCTATAGCGGTTGGGAAGTGCGTCGTTATCGCGGTCAGATATATGCTTTTGTCGCTCTGGGTGAAATGACACAGCTCATTATGCTGCACTGGCAAGGCGAAGCAGCGCTGCACTGGCCTTTGCTCAACGCGAGACTGGAGTTTATAGTCACCGAGAGGGCGGGTATCAGTCTGGCAAAATGTCAACAGAAGCCGGTGACGCTGCGGCGGCGCGGTGGCGGCGAAAGCTTGCGCCCGCATCCTCAAGGGGCAAAGCGCAGTTTGAAAAACCTGTTGCAGGAGGCCCATATCCCGCCCTGGCAACGCGACCGTTTGCCACTGCTGTATAGCGGTGAAACGCTGGTCTGCATCAGCGGCGTGGCGATTGCGGCGGATTATCAGGCCGCTAGCGGTGAACCGGGGCTAGTGTTGAACCTGGTGTCCGATGGCAGAAGTAGATACTGAGGCATCAAACATCAAATCATTTTTGTTGCGATTCATTCAAGTTACGGTAATTTATTGAAAATATGTGTTAATCTATCTAATGTGTGGATTTGACCAAGGAAATTTGATCATTTATTCGACGGCCACTTAATTTTACACAATACGGGTAAAATACCTTCATGAGTGATGACCATGATACGGGATACAAATTACTGTTCGCTCACCCGGAAATGGTACGCGATCTCCTGACTGACTATGTTCCCGGCGAATGGATTGCAGACGCCGACTTTGCTACGTTAGAGAACACGGGCGCGAGTTATGTGAGCGAATCGCTCAAGCAGCGGCATGATGATCTGGTCTGGCGAGTGCGGGTGAAAGACCGCTGGCTTTGGGTCTATTTGGTGCTGGAATTTCAAAGTGAATCTGACCCGTGGATGGCGCTGCGGATGCTTATTTATTGTGGTTTGCTGGCGCAGGACTTGATCAGGCGTTGCGAACTGGTGGATGGCAAGTTGCCGCCCATACTACCGCTGGTGCTCTACAACGGGCTGCCGAGGTGGAATGCAACCAGAAATGTTGATGAGCTGTTTACCTGTTCACCGCGCGGGCTTGAGCAGTTTCGCCCAAAGATGCGCTATCATTTAATCGACGAGGCGCGCTTAAAAATGCACCCGACCGAATCGGTGCGTAACGCTGTAGAAGCTTTATTCCGGTTGGAACACGGACAGACACCCGCAGGATTGCGACATCTGATTCGCAGTTTGGGATCCATGTTAAAAGACCCTGTGCTGGCTGCCTTGAGGCGTAGTTTCACAATTTGGATAAAAAGCCTGCTCAAGCGCAAAATACCGCTAGCAAGAGCAGAGGATATCAATAGCATCACAGATTTGATGGAGGCGGATACCATGTTGGCAGAGCGAATAGAAAGCTGGTTTGAAGATAAGTGGCTTGAAGGAAAGTTGGCAGGAATGCAAGAAGGCAAGCAAGAAGGCAAGCAAGAAGGAAAGCAAGAAGGAAAGCAAGAAGGCGAGAGTATTTTGTTGCGGCGCCAGTTGACCCGCCGCTTTGGTTCTTTACCCAACACCATCGAGTCTAAACTGGCTCAGGCAACTACCGATCAACTTGAAATCTGGGGTGATCGAATACTGGACGCAAAATCATTGGATGAGATATTCTTGGAACATTGATCGCCGTGTCAAGTATGCCTTAACGTGAAACTTGCGCAGCGATCGTCTTCTCCCTCGCCCGCTTGCGGGAGAGACCCCTGTCGCAAATTCCCCGACCGAATTGTGCCCTATGAACCTTGCCGTAGGGTGCGCTTGCG
>CAIRBC010000488.1 GCA_903876685.1 uncultured Nitrosomonadales bacterium
CTCGCCGGAGTAGCACCGGCCAGAGTCAGCGTCGGCACTCCCATCCATAAGGCGTGTGCGGTGGTGGTAGCGCTATTATAGGGAAAGGCATCCAGGCAGATATCCACCTGATGATACAGGCTCAGATATTCCAGAGCGCCTACACGGGGAATAAAGTCCAGACGTTGCTGAGATATTTCTTCCTGCGCAAACCATTCTATCAGGGTAGCACATCCCTGTTGCGGGATGGAACCCAGCAGCATCCTCGAATTCGGCAAGGCGCGCATCAAACGAGACCATAAGGCGATAACCGTGCGACTCAGCTTATCCAGACGATTAAAACTGCCGAAAGTGATATAACCTTTATGCGTGGCCGGCAGAGAATTGATCTCAGGCGCAGATAAAAAAGGCTTGAAGGTCACTGTAACAGGAAGATAAACCATGTTTTCAGTAAATTGCGCCGCAAACGTTTCATCCGGGATGAAAAAGTGATCACCGAGATAATAGTCAATGGCTTGCAGTCCGGTCGTTCCCGGATATCCAATCCAGCTGATTTGTAGCGGGGCTGGTTTTCTGGCAAACACCGGCAGACGATTTTTCCCCGAGTGTCCTGAAAGATCGATCAGAATATCGATCTGGTCACTGCGTATTTTTCTATCGAGTGTTGCATCATCCAACCCGGCAATGACCTGCCATTGGCAGAAATAGCTTTTGAGACGCTGGCTTACTGCATCCTCTAGTACAAGATTGGAATAAGCATATAACGACACTTCAGCTGAACGTGACAAATGATCCAGCACGGCCTCGAAAAGGTCAATCACCGCATGAGCACGCAAGTCGGCAGACACGAAACCAACCCGTAAACAACGCTCAGGGATTTTTTGATTGCTATGTGCGACGCCACGGAAACCAGCTTCGAATTGCAAACCAAACTGGCAATGTGCAAGAAATAAATCCTTGGCATCCACCGAGGCATCATGCGTCAGACAGAACAGCAGATTGCTATGTGCTTCGGCAAAATCAGGTTTTAGCAAAATCGCCTGCCGATAACTTGCCTCAGCCATAGCGGGTTGCCCCAATTCCTGCAAGCAAAGCCCCAGATTATTGCAGGCCACCGCATAATCAGGCTTGAGCAGCAACGCCCGGCGAAAACTGACCACAGCATCATCCATTCGTCCCTGCAATTTTAGTGTATTGCCAAGATTGAAATGCGCTTCGGCATTCTCTGGCATTAATTGTGCCGCCTTTTGCTTTGCCGGCAACGCATCCTTGCCTTGCGACTGAAGGGCAGTACCCAAAGCCATCCAGACAAACCCTGATTCCGGATAGCTTAGCAACAGCGCACGCGCAAAATTTTCCAGTTCCACCGATTGACCCGAATTGAACAAGGCGACCAACCGGTGGTATTCTGCTTGCGGCAAGCCGCTAACGGATGCTTGGGCTTTTTGCTGAAGTGCCTGGTAAGAAAAATTACTGATCGTTTGCACGTGCTTGTTTTAAGGTTCTGTGAAGTAAATTTACAAGGGGTTGTTGCGCACTAAAGTTTCTGAGACCTCGACTAGGGTGCGCAAGCAAACTCTACCTGCTATTTAAATGATCTAGCAAGGAAAATATTTTTGATGATTTGATAGTCTATACATTAAACTATCCTATAAACATAAATTATTAAAATATATCAAATAGTTAATTACTGACTTGAATAAATATTCGGCTAACCCATAGCCTTCCCATAAACCACCCTCATCCAATGGGTTTTGTAGGGTGCGTTTACGCACCAGAATTTATGATGCATCGCAAATGGTGCGCAAGCGCACCCTACACTCAAGGCTTTTTTTGAAATTATTGCGTGATCGCATCGTTCTCAATCTACAGATAATTTTTTGGCTTTATCTTGGCTTGAATGGGTTAGCCGAATATTTGCTGACTTGAACTGCACTTCCCTGAGTTCTTCCAAGGAGACATGGCTCACTCCTGGTTAAGCAAAGTACGTTAGCGGATGATTGCATCACATTAGCCGGTGCGTGATTATTCTATGCAGCAATTTATAGCTTTCTTGACAAGTTCGCCAAGTTTCCCCATGAATCCTTTTTTTTCTGGATCAGATTTGTTGATTGCCATATCGTCAATTTTTTTGATGTCGCCGACATTGATGACTTTCATATTGAGTCCCCAGAATAATGAGTAAAGGTTATAGGCTTTTTCAAACAGGTCGTATGCCTCTTCATTCTTGCCCATGCCCAACTGTTTGGTGCCTACTTCCATCAACCGCATTGAAGCTGCAAGCAGGTGCTTGGATATACACCAGACTTCCCCCTCATATTCCTTGATGATCTTTTCCAGAAGCGACTTTCTCATTTCACGCACGTCCTTGATCATGTCATAGTATTCAGGTTTGCCCAGTTTGGCGCCAGTGAAGAAAAAATGCTCTTCAATGCTCACCAAATTCATTATCGCGATGGATAAATCCTGATCGGACGACAAATCCAGTTTATTCTGCTTTTTCATATCATCCACTTTAGCGATGAATTCATTCAGATTCTTGATGGGATTATGATCATCGTTCATGAATGCCTTTCTAAAATATAAAAAAGTATGGTTAAAATGAGCAGGGGTGAAATTGGCATCACGACTTTTTGAAATGGAAAATAAGCGTGTCCTTGATTATTTTCCTTGAGATAAAAATACCAACTGGCGCCAAACCAGAATCCAGAACACCCTGCGATAATGCCTAAAGTCAGTTTATCGATACCATAACTGCTAATGGCGTGAAGTGGATTGCCGACTATTCCAGCGAAATACAGGGGAATGATAATGAGTGAGAAATAGGCAAGGATGTTGATATAAATCCTGCCCTTGAGGCGGATATTTCTCCCTTCCAGCCAGCTTTCTGTCCAAGTAATCATGGATACGATTAATCCTCCAACCCACAACCCGGTAATGGTATCGTCGATTCCCAGCCAGCGAGAAAACCCTACTCCTGCGCCGACAGCAATCGTACAAATTGGACAAACCGCATAGCAATGCTGAACTAAAACCAGGCTGAATACCGATGCCCTTAAAAAAATTGTCCCTATATTACGCATATTATTTTACCGGGGCTCTTTGTCTAAACCGGACTTTAACACCAAAAACAGTAATACTGTTTATTTCAAATCCAATTTAATCAGGTGAAATTTTCAACCATATGAATATTAACGATTATATATTTTGACGTACTTTAAAAGTGTCGCTGTAGTGCCATAGAATTTC
>CAIRBC010000489.1 GCA_903876685.1 uncultured Nitrosomonadales bacterium
GAGCGGTTTGGCTTGGTGCGCTTACTCCAAAATGGTGCGCAAGCGCACCCTACGGCAAGGTTCATAGGGCACAATTCGGTCGGGGAATTTGCGACAGGGGTCTCTCCCGCAAGCGGGCGAGGGAGAAGACGATCGCTGCGCAAGTTTCACGTTAACCTGTTACCGTTAAGGTAAAATTATCAAGGATATTTTCTTCCAGTGCTATGCAAGGAAAAAACCACCCTGCCCTATCGGGCACCCTTCCAGTGGAAAGAAATAACCCTTCCGTTGGCTGAACCAGCATCAGAGATAAGTAAACAAGGAAAGATTGGAGATCTTGGCAAAGGACATTTGAGCCGCTTGTAATGCCAGATTCTGCTGATTCAGATTAATAACGGTCTTGGTATAATCGGTATCCTGCAAATTCGACAGGGTCTGTTTAAACTGCAAGCCCAGTGTATCGCCAGAAACCTGAATTGCATCGATCTGATTTTGTCGGACACCTACCGAGGCCTGGGTATTCAGCACATTATTCAAGGCATTGCCCAAGTTGTTGAGTGCCCGGTTCACACTACCGGTCATGTTGGTTCCAGCAGGCGCATTCAAGGCGGTGATCAAGTTTGAAATGGTGGTAAAAACACTCTCATTGGTGCTGGGTTTCACGGTAAAAACATCATTATTGGCGGGAACACCGCTAATAGTGGTTTGCATGCCATCAAAGTTGATGGCTTGACCGCTCACATAATGGTTGCCTGTAGAAACGGCCGCACCGGTAGTGGTATTCATGATATCGTAAGTGGTCACGCCACCCGTCACATTAAAAGTCAGGCTGTAGTTATTACCGGTCAAGGAGGCAGGATTGGTCACCGAACCGATACTGATTGACGCGGAACCAGTATTTGCCGCAGCCGCATTGGTGTCAAAAGTCCCATTGCCGTTCTTGACACGCATGAATATATCGGCACCGCTATCGCTGGCTGCGACTTGCTGACTGCCGCTGACTTGCACCATTTGCTGTCCATCATTACCCTGATAGCTGATGCCGGTGCCGGTGTCAACAAAAGGTTGTGTCTGTGACTGATACCCGGCAAACAGATAATTTCCCTTATCGTCTTTGCTGTTAGCCAGACCGACCAGCATCTGCAGACTGCTGGTCAAATTCGCCACCAGCGACTTGCGAGCCGTTGCATCCAGCGAGCCATGACCCGCATTGATGGCTAAAGTCTGTACATTCTGTATCGCGGCCGTCACCCCTTGCAACGTGCTGTCAGTCACCGTCAATACGCTGCGGGCAGCATCCCGGTTGCTGGAGTACTGGGTATTGGTCGCATCAGCCTGCGTCACACTCATGGCTCTGGCTGCCGCCACAGGATCGTCAGACGGATTGATTAAACGATTTCCACTGGCAAGCTGTTGCTGGGTTTGCAACACGCGAGCCTGCATCAAGCCCATCGCGTTGACGTTGCTTTCGAAGATCATACTGGAACTGATACGCATGGTACACCTGCCTTCCTCTTAAATATCTGTGCGCCAGGAATGCTACTTATGTTTTGATTGCAATCAGCGCGGCAAACATGGATTGCGCCATTTGCATCGCCTTGGCTGCCGCCTGATAAGCGTTCTGATAACGCATCAGATTCGCCGCTTCTTCATCAAGGTTTACCCCAGAAACTGCCTGCTGCGACGCAACCGTCTGAGCCAGCATACTATCCTGTGCCGTGCTGGTTACAGTCAGCTCATGGGTCTTGGTGCCGACATCGCTCACCAATTGCCCGTACAAGCCCTGAAAAGTGGCCGTTCCGTTCTGCATGATGTTTTTCGTCTGCATACTGGCCATCAACAAGGCGTTGCGATTGTCACCGCTGGCATTGCTGTTGGTGGTCACATTAAACACATCGCCAGCAGCAGGTGTACCGGTAATTTGCACTGTCCAGCCGTTGTAGCTGATGCTGCCGGAAGCCGTAGGATAGGTCAACCCGGTAGGATTTCCGGTACCGGTACCGGAAATATCAAAAGTGCTTGCGCTGGTAAAAGTAATGCTGACCGGTGCCTGCAGATTCGCATCAGGCGGAGGGGGCGCATTCACCGTACCACTGCTAATTTTTCCGGTTCCGGTATTAGCCAATGCAGCAGAACCGATCATCGGTGCAGCCGCCGCAATCCGGTTCGAATCATTGGTAAGCAGCGTCAAGTCACGCGCGCCATTACTTACCGGCCTGATCAAAAAACTGTCCCCGGCCGCAACGGTAGCGGGTGCGGTGATCGTCATGCCATCCACGGTCTGTGGCAGGGAGCGGTAATTGATAGAGGTATTATCCGACAGGCGCGTCAAAGTATAGCCATCTGCGACACTGTTATACTTTAACTGGTAATCGCTGCTGGTCAACGCCGACACATTACTAATCGTCACCGTAGGCGCTCCCGAAGAAGAATGGTTTTTGGAATTTTTATCGACCACCGGACTCGCCAAATTAAACAGATCCCCACCCATCTTGCCCTGCGCATCTTGTCCCAGCCGATTCTGTTGATTGATACTGTCCGCCAACCCCATTGCCACCAGCCCCAAGGCATTGCGTGCCGGCTCCAGGCTCTGATCACGAAAATTCAGATAAGCCCCGAGATTACCGCCTTGCAGACTGTTTTGCTGCACCGGCAAGGAGGTTCCCTGATTCAGATAAGCAATCTCCAGTTTCCCCGGTTGACTGGTTGACTGCACCGCCTGCAACTGCATCGCCCGATCATTGAGTACCAGTGGTTGACCACTACCCACATAAACATTCAGCGATCCGTCGGATTGTTGTTGTACCGTGGCCTTGATTTCCTGATTCAACTGGCTGACCAACTGGTCTCGCTGATCCAGCAAATCATTAGGCTGTTGTCCATGCCCGTTAATCGTGGCCTGTTTGATAGAAATATTCAGGGTCGCAATCTGCTGCGCATAACTGTTGACTGCCTTGACGCTGGTCGTAATTTGATTATTAAGGCCGGTGGCGACATCGGTCATACGCTGATCGATAGTCTGAAAACTATTGACTGCAAACTGAGCGCTACTCAGAAAAGTCTGCCGCGCGGCTGTCGAACCGGGATTGTTGGCCAGACCATTGGCAGCCGCAAAAAAAGACTGCATCGCCGGAGCGGCTCCTGCCGTGGCATCCGAAACCACATTATTGATTTCCTGCAATGCCGTACTATAACTGCTCAAATAACTGGACTGACTCTGCTCCAGACGCACCTGTGTCGTCAGATTCTGATCGTACATACGCTTGACACCGGAGACATTAACCCCTTGCCCGACGAACCCTGAACCATCCTGTTGCCCTGCATACTGGGCAACGACAATCTGCTGCCGGGTAAATCCGGGGGTAGCTGAATTGGCAATATTGTGCTCGGTAGTCGCCATCCCTATCTGAGCCGCGTTCATACCGCTTAATGCCGATGAAAATAAATCTGCCATAATATCCCCCTCACTTGCCTACACAGGCTCCGTTATATTATCGGCTTAGGCTGCGCTATCTTTAATCTGCTTGCCACAAGAGCCCTGTCCGGTTAATCCTTTCGGAATAGACTAACCAAGTAGCAGGCACTCGTAGATTTAATGGCTGAAACATCACAAAGGATGCGCAAGCGCACCCTACTACTAGCCGGCCAGATTGATTTTATTCATTACCTGGGTCAGTTTATCTGCATATTTTGGGTCGGTAGCATAGCCTGCCTTCTGCATCGCCTGCGCGATCGCTGCGGTATTATTGCCTTGTTGCAAAGCGTCCGCATAGCGTGGATTCTGGCCCAGCATACTGGCATAATCTTTAAAGGCCTCGGCATAGGAATTATAAGCACGGAATTTCTCCGCCTGTCTGGAAGCTACGCCATTGGTATATTCAGTGGTCATCACCTCTGCCACCTTGCCAGTCCATCCTGCATTTGCCTTGATGCCAAACAGGTTATAACTATTGCTGCCGTCAGCCATGCGAATTTCACGTTTACCCCAACCGCTCTCCAAAGCCGCCTGACCCAAAGTCAGTTGTGCAGGCACACCACTGGTCTGCTCTACCTGTTTGGCCAAAGGCAACATACGATTCACAAAATCCTGTTGTACAGTTTGCGTATTAGCCGTATTTCCCCCGGTATCATTATAGGCTGACTGCAATGCCTTGAGCGTAGCGGCCGGATTCACTGTCTGCAGTACCGGATTTGCAGGTTGCGCTGCGCCATTTAAGGCAGGCATCCCCCCGCTCAATTGCCTGATCATCACCTCGGCCAGTCCCACTCCTTTGCCAGACATGTTTTGCGCCAATTGCTGATCCAGCATACCGGTAAACATTTTGGTCTGCTCGCTATCGAAAGCGCCATCTTGAGGAGTAGCTTCACGCATACTCTTGAGCATCATGTTGAGAAACACCGACTCAAACTGCTGTGCTGCCGCCTTGAGTGCCTGATCAGGGTTCTTTTGGGCTTGAGCGCGCAACTGCTCCAGTCCCTGCGCGTCGATAGCCAGCTTCGACGAAGTATCCAGTGACTTGACCATCAGATGATCTCAAGCTCGGCGTGCAGCGAACCTGAAGACTTCATCGCCTGCAAAATAGCCAGCAAGTCTTGCGGTGTCGCGCCTATGGAATTTAGCGCCTTGACCACTTCGCTCAGTGAAGCCCCTTTTTTAAGCTGCAGCAGGCTGCTCTTGTCGTTCGCTGCGGCATCTGCGCCAACCACCACGGTCAGATTTCCATGAGCCACAGCACAGGTGTCGAGCGTCACGGTCTGGTTCATCACCACCGAGCCGGTGCGCGCATTGATAATGACCCGAGCCACTCCCAGCGCCGGACTGGCTTCCAGATTCTCGATTTTAGAGAGGAACGCGACCCGTTCACTGCCAGCGGGCGCACGCACCTGAATGACCCTGCCATCCTGTGCAGAAGCGGTATCGGCACCAAACTGCGCGTTAATCACCTCAACGACGCGTGCAGCCGTGGTAAAGTCAGAACTCTTCAATTCAAGATTGATAAACTCCCCCTGCCCCAATTCGGTCGGCACTGCCCGTTCCACCGTAGCACCACCGGGCAACCGCCCTACACTCAGATGATTCACGATGCCACCGGTTGCGGCTCCCACGCCACTCACCAGCACATTACCCTGCGCCATCGCATATACCTGACCATCTGCACCCTTCAAGGGTGTCAGCAGCAACATTCCCCCTCGCAGGCTCTTCGCATTGCCGATCGAGGAAGCGGTAACATCGATAGTTTGACCAGGCTTGGAAAAAGGCGGCAAACTGGCTGTCACCATCACCGCCGCCACGTTCTTGAGCTGTAAACTGGTGCCCTGCGGCATATTCACACCTAATTGAGACAGCATACTGATAATACTTTGCACCGTAAACGGGGTCTGTGTAGTCTGATCACCGCTACCATCGAGACCGACCACCAACCCATAACCCAGCAACTGGTTTTCACGCACTCCCTGGATACTGGCCATATCCTTGATACGGTCAGCCTGAGCCACACTACAGCACAGACACAGGACAAAGGAGAGTAAACAAAAGACAGTGCCGCGACTCTTCAGGGTAGAGGATTTGATTTTTAACCAAACAAAAAATTGTTGCTTCATCTATATCTCGGCTCTGGTCAAGCTATGTGTCGTACCAGTTTGCAAGAATAACACATGCACCCGATGCTAGGCGACCCCTATGACTAAAAGCATCAATAAACCGCTCGATCATGTCGGGTTACGCTGCGCTAACCCGACCTACGAAATCTGGGCAAGCTCTGAATCAGAACGGCATCACCGTTAAAAAGAATCGTCCCAGAAAGCCTAATGACTGCATATCGTTAATCGCTTCGGTCCAGGCGCCCCCATTCTTGTACTCAATATGCGCATCCGCAACCTGTGAGGACTGCACTGTATTCAAATTACTAATCGTCGTCGGATTAACCACCCCGGAAAAACGAATAAATTCCTCACTTTGATTCAACGCAACCTGTTTTTCTCCGCTGACCAGCAAATTGCCGTTGGCCAGTACATTGATCACCGTGACGGTAATGGTTCCGGTCATATCCTCGCTGGCAGCGCCCGCAGCAGTAGTCGCGGATTTATTGCTGCTGCTGTCGGCCACGGAGATTGCCTTGAGCATGGTCTGCCCGCCCGTGGTCACGGTGGGTGTGCTGGCATTAACCGCATTTGCGCTGGAAGTGCTGCCACTGGAAGCCTTGTTACCCGAGTTCTTTTCCGCAATATTAATAATTAATATATCACCAATATTTCGGGCACGCTTATCCTCAAACATCGGATGCTCGTTAATCCCCGCATGGTAAATAGCTCCATCGGCAGGCGGAATCACCCTGCGCTCGATGGGCTTTGCGGTCATCGGTTGATGGACATTGGTCGGCGGATTGCTGACACAACCGAATAAGCCACCCATCAACACCAGCAAAAATAAAAATCTGTAGTGCATTGTTCCCCTCTCAGCGCTTTACTTCACTTACATTTGCGACAATTTTTGCAACATCTGATCCGAAGTGGTAATCGCCTTGGAATTGATTTCATAAGCACGTTGCGTCTGGATCATATTCACCAGCTCTTCCACGACATTGACATTGGATGTCTCCACATAATTCTGATTAATCAGACCGCTACCGTTAGTTCCCGGCACATTGGTACTCGGCGTGCCAGACGAAGCCGTTTCCTTGTACATATTTTCTCCCTGACTCATCAGGCCGGTCGGATTGATAAAGGTCGCCAGTTGCAGACTGCCCACCTGTACCGGCGCAGTCACGCCTGGTTGAGTCACGCTAACCACTCCGTCACGACCGATGGTGATGCTGATCGAATTCGCCGGTATGGTAATCGCGGGCTGTACCGCAAAACCACTGGCAGTCACCAGTTGCCCCTGACTATCCGTCTGGAATGAACCATCACGGGTATAAGAAGTTGAGCCATCCGGCATCAAAACCTGAAAGAAGCCGGCACCCTGAATCGCCACATCCAGCGAATTGCCGGTCTGTTGCAAATTTCCCTGCGTATGAATCCGCTCCGCAGCCACCGGCCTCACCCCGGTACCGAGCTGCAAGCCTGAGGGAATCTGGGATTGTTGCGATGATTGCGCACCGGGTTGGCGAATGGTCTGATACAGCAAATCCTCGAAAACCGCACGCGAACGCTTGAAACCGTTGGTGCTGACATTGGCCAGGTTATTGGAAATGACGTCCATGTTAGTCTGTTGTGCATCCAGACCGGTCTTGGAAATCCATAGCGAACGAATCATATTTTTATCCTGGTAATTTTAATTCATGAACAACTGATACGACCACTAGCCGGAAATATTCATGATCTGACTGGCTTGTTTGGAATTATTATCCGCGCTGTTCAACATCTTCATCTGCATATCAAATTTGCGTGCCAATGAAATCATGTTCACCATCGCCTCCACGGTATTCACATTACTGCCTTCCAGACTGCCGGGCGCCACACTCACCGTTGCATCCACCGTGGCGACCGAACCATCCCTCATCCGAAACAGGCCATCTCCGCTACGCTCCAGTTGCTCTGGCGGCGGATTAACCAGTTTCAGACGACCTACCGCATTCACCGAAGTCAGCTGCCCGGTACTGGGCACGGTAGAAATCGTACCATCCTTGGCAATGGTGATGCCGGTATCCGGCGGGATGGTGACCGGCCCGCCATCGCTCAACACATTCAACCCGGTACGGGTTTGCAATATGCCATTGGGCGAGATCTGAAAACTGCCATTACGGGTATAGGCTTCTTTGCCATCCGGCCCCTGCACCGCAAACCAGCCGGCACCATTCACTGCCGCATCCAGCTCGCGCCCGGTCTGCTGCAACACCGCTGGCGTCGAATCAAAACCGGTTGTTGAATCCACCACGAAGGTGCGGGTAGCCAATCCATCACCCACCAGCGGCACGGCACGAAAGGCATTCAGCGTGGCGCGAAAACCCGGCGTGCTGGCATTCGCCAGATTTTCAGACACGGCTGCCTGCTGCTGCAACACATGCGAGGCACCGGTCATCGCGGTGTAAATCAACCTGTCCATAAGACTACCCGTTAAACACTATTATTTCAGGTTGACAATGGTCTGCAGCAACTGATCCTGCGTCTTGATGGTCTGTGCATTGGCCTGATAATTACGCTGCGCGGTTATCATGTTCACCAGTTCGGCCGTCAGATCCACATTGGAGGCCTCGGTCGCTGAAGCCTGCAACACACCCATGCCATTCACCCCGGGAACCTTGCCGATCTGCGCCGTACCGGAAGAATTGGTTTCTGCCCACTCATTGTTGCCGATCGGCTGCAACCCCTGCGGATTGGCAAAACTGGCGGTGGTAATCTGACCCAACGCCTGCGACTGTCCGTTGGAATATTGACCCAGAATCGTGCCGTCTGCTCCGATGGTAAAGCGGTTCAAATCCCCGGACGCATTGCCATCGGTGGTTGAATTAACGCCAAAGGCAGTGCCATATTGGGTAGTAGAGGTGCCTGCACCAGAAAAAGAGCCAAAAGACAAATCAAAATTGACAGTTCCAGAGGAGGGCGTTGCTGCCGAACCTACCGCGCCATTATTTACATTATAAGCCGCCAGGGTCGCTGACAAGGCAATACTGTTAGGCTTGCCGGTCGTCCCTACCTGTGCCTTGCCGGTCGTCCAGTCTGTCAGTGCAAGTAACTGCCCGTTGGAATCAAATTGTAATTGCCCAACCGGGGTCACGGCACCCGCTACAGCAACTGCCGGAGCCGGCACGGTCACGGACTGACCATCGACGGTCAAATAAGCATTCCAGGTATTGGATTTTGCATTAACTGCGGTAGGGGCAACGATGGTCGCATCGATGGCTGCTGAGGGTGGATCCACCGTCACATGGGTTGCATCGACCACACCTGTCACGGTATAGACGGTACCCGAACTATGGGTGATGGTGTCACCTACCGAGAGCATGGTTGAACTGCCTACTGTCATCGTCGACCCGGTCGCCGCAAAACCGGCCGTTGCCACACTAGCCAGTGCTCCGGAATTGGGTTGGCGTTGAAAATAAGCTGATCCCACATGCGAAGTGCCCGCAGAATCATAAACCGTCACTGCCGTGGAATAATTGTAAGTTGCCGGTTTAGAGGCATCAAAGGTATTAAGACCGGCTGCACTCAGCGGAATGGCGTTGGAAGTGGCATCCAGATTGGCGCCCAGCGTGATATTTGAGGTCGCCGCAGCCGGCATTTTAGTGGTGCTTATCTGCAATATTTTGGGTGTGGAGCTTAGTACAATCTGATTCGATTTTTTGGTGATCCCGGTTGCGGCATCGGTAGTCGTGGTGTAGTTGGTCAGATTTCCGGTGACTTTATCTCCCTGCGCGTTGACAATATAGCCGTTCAGATCCACCTGAAATTGCCCGTTACGCGTAAACTTGGGTGTACCGCTGCCATCATCTACCTGAAAAAATCCCTTGCCGTTAATGGCAACATCCATCGGATTGGTGGTGGTAGTCACCGTGCCCTGGGTAAACAACTGGGCGATAGTACCCACTTTGCCGCCGGTTCCGGTCTGCAATTTGGAAGAACCCGCCAGTGAGGCTGCAAACATATCGGCAAATTGCGCCTGTGATTGCTTGAAACCGACGGTATTCGCGTTAGCGACGTTATTGCCGATTGCTTCCAGCTGCATGC
>CAIRBC010000490.1 GCA_903876685.1 uncultured Nitrosomonadales bacterium
ATGTTGCCATTGAGCATCACTATGGCGAAAACGTGTACGTCACTCGCAAAGGCGCGATTCGGGCACGAGCAGCTGATCTCGGCATTATTCCTGGCAGTATGGGGGCGAGGAGTTTTATCTTGCGAGGCAAAGGGGAACCTGAAAATTTCACGTCTTGTTCACACTGAGCAGGTCGGCGCATGAGCCGCACAGCGGCAGAAAAACAATTTACTGAGGCTGATGTGGTGAAGCAAACCCAGGGTGTAATCTGCCGTAAGGACAAAGGCATCATTGATGAAATTCCCGGTGCTTACAAGGACATTGATCAAGTAATGGCGAATCAGGTTGACTTGGTGGATGTGGTACATACCTTGAAGCAGGTGGTGTGTGTAAAAGGCTAACCCGTGCAAGACATTATCAAGTTCGATAACAAAAGCGTCATGGGGTCAGGTCTAGCATTGATGATATGCATCAATGCTAGACCTGACCCCATTCTTGCACACTATATCAATGCCTTTAATAATTTCATCTAAATCAAGATGATAATGTTTTTCCAGAAATGCGTAATGCCCATGGAAGTGTAAGTGTTGCCAAGCTGCTGGTGAGATTCGCCTGAGCAAATCCAGTTCCTTTTCATTCCCGGCATCAAGATACCGGCTCAATAGCCCAGACAGCAGCATGGAGTTGTAGGCAATCACGATATTTGCAATCAGGCGACCGCAGTGGTTGCTGAGGGCAACATCCAGATCAGTGCGCCCCGTCAGTTCCTTTTTCCCGTTCACCTAGGCGATAGTGGGGGGTGTCTCAGAAAACGGAGTTTAAAGTACGTTAATGAGTTGCAACCAATTGATTTATAAGAAGTTGCAGGATGACTATTACTTTCAATGAACCTAAACTTGTGATATATTTTAACCACATGTTTCTATGCGTTGTACACGGGCCTATCGTACGTTTTAATCCGAATTCTGAGGTTAGCCCTCTGTTGTCTTTTTTTCTTGCCTGCAAAGTTGTCACTTGACAACCTTGACTAGATAACTTAGCATCGTTTCAACTTCAATTTGAGCATATTCATGACGCATCCAAAGAAAGAAATTGCTGCAGCGATTGAATACGCACAAAGTAAAGGTTGGCGTGTTGTTGAGGGCGGCTCTCATGCATAGGGGCAGATGTATTGCCCCCAGAATGACAAAGAATGTCGATGCGGAGAATTTTGCAGAACCAGCATTTGGAGCACGCCAAAAAGCCCAGGCAATCACGCAAAACAACTACGTCGGATAGTCGATAACTGCACCGCACCTAAATCCAAAGAAACCAATGATGAGGAATGAGCCATGACCGAATTCGATTTCTTACTTAAATTTGACCTCCCAGATCCAGAAACAGATCCGAATAAATTTGTTGAGGCGCTATATGATTCCGGTTGCGATGACGCAACCATTGGCATTGGTCAGCATGGCCGTATTGCCTTGAATTTCACGAGAGCGGATACAACTGCTTTGGACGCAGTTGCCAGCGCTATCGCTGATGTGCGAAAAGCCATTCCTGGAGCCAGGTTAGTAGAAGCTACGCCAGATTTGGTTGGATTGACAGATATAGCGGAAATATTAGGCTGCAGCCGGCAAAACATTAGAAAGCTGGTGATTGGGAACAAATCCATTTTCCCATCGCCAGTTCATGAGGGTAGCTCATCAATTTGGCATCTTGCTAAAGTTCTCCCATGGTTCAAAGCCAAAGGTAACTACACGATCGAGGAGAATTTGATCGAAATTTCCAGTGCAAATATGCAAGTTAATATTGTGCGACAAATGCAAGATTTGGAACCAGGGTTTCATCAAAACATTAAGGCGCTGATGGCCTGAACTGGCAATGCATGCGATTGCACACTAGCAGCTTCGGTTGCTTATTTTTTAATAGAGCAACCAGGCCGTTGATCG
>CAIRBC010000491.1 GCA_903876685.1 uncultured Nitrosomonadales bacterium
ACATTTATTGAAGTCTATCTTGAAGACTATCATGTACTACCGTTCCATCCTGGTCTCGGCAATTTCGTGGATTGTGACAAGCTGAAATGGGAGTTCGGCGAACAATACAGTGTACAAACCGTAGGCATGAGCAACAATTTGCGCAAATCTTGCAGCGATATTTATGCCCGCTGGTATGAACAAGTATTACGTTATCACGGTGGCAAGTTGCCCAAATACGGTGCCATCTGGCTGACTTATTACCCGAACATCATGGTCGAGTGGTATCCCGGCACGCTGGTCATCAGCACCCTGATCCCGCGCGGACCGGAAGCCTGCACCAATATCGTCGAGTTTTATTATCTGGAAGACATCGTGCGCTTCCAACGCGATTATGTGGCAGCGGAACAAAAAGCCTACAACGAAACGGCAGTTGAAGACGACATCATCTGCCTGCGGATGCATCAGGGGCGTAAGTCATTGTATCAGCGCGGCATCGACGAGCAAGGCCCTTACCAGACCCCGATGGAAGACGGTATGCTGCACTTCCATGAGTTTCTGCGCCGCAAACTTGATCCTCATCTCAAATAAACCAACCCGACGCTTAATCCACCTGGCGACGATGGGTCAGTAGTCGTCCCAACACCTGCTGCTTGAAGAATGGCAGGTGGTTGCTGGCGCGTAGAGCCAGTTTACGCGCCAGTTTAGCCGGGGTTCGATCATCGGTAAACAAGGTGGCGACGGCATTCGTTGCCAGAAAAACCGGCAGCGTCGCCAGGCGATGACTACGCTGGTAACGATCCAGCCCCTGCGGGTTGCCTATGTCCTGATTCTTCTTGAGAGCCTCACTAATTTCACGAACCAAAAATTCCTGACTCAGCAGACCAAAGTTAAATCCATGAGCCGTAACCGGGTGCATACCGACGGCAGCATCCCCTGCCAAGGCAAAACGATGACCGACGAAACGATGCGCATAAACGCCGACCAGAGGATAACCGCAACGCTCGCTGATGAGTTTCATCCGCCCGCAACGATGCTTGAGTCGGCGTTCGATTTCCCGAGCAAAGGATTCCTCATCCATCGCCAGCAGCTGATCATGCTCATGACCAGGCAAAGTCAGCACCACCGAAACAACATTCCCGTTACACGGCAGCAGCGCCACTGTCTGTCCATAGTCAAACCATTCCAGCGCAATATGCTGATGGGGTATTTCGTGTTCCATGCGACACACCATCATGCTGCGACCAAAGTCGTGCATCGATGCGCCGATGCCCATCAGACGACGGGATTCCGAAAATCGGTTATCAGCCGCGATTATCAGCGGCGCAGAAAATTCCTCACCACCGCGACAACGGACGCGATTCCTATCGGCTGCGGTATCGATATGCGCCAAAGCCCGTCCATCCAGGAAAGTGATGTTATTGCAGACACTCAGCGCATCCCAAAGCGCCTGACGAATCACAGCATTGGGAATCAGGAAACCGAGCGGATCGCTTGAACTGGCGGGCGGTTCAAAATCAAGATGATAGGGAGAACTACCGTTCACGACATGCGCCTTGGCGAGCATGGCAATCTCAGGCTCCAGTACCGCGCCCAACCCAAAATCGTTGAGTATCGCCAGTGAATGATGAGTCAACGCGATTTCCCGTCCATCAAATTTCGGTTTGGCAATCTCAGCCAGGCTTTGACGTTCGATGATGCCGATTTTAAGACCATGGTCACGCAGACCGAGTGCCAGACTCAAACCGACGGGGCCTGCGCCGACAATTAGCAGATCAAAGTTCATGAGTAAAGGATAATAAAATTTAAGGACGAAAGCTGGTTGCTTACAGTGTAGAGGTGCGTACTTTACAGGAGAGTGCCAGCCGTGTCATCCGCAATGCCAAATTCAAAAGCTTCGTTGGTCAGGCATAGCATTTTATGCCCGACATTTCTTCTGACGTTTAACCGTTGAATGTTGGGCAACTAAAAAATGTTGCCCAACCTACAACTACAACGGCTGTCCGTAGCCCGACATTTATTCTGCTTTAATTCGGATCAGGTAACGTCCGCGCGACTGCGCTGCGATCATCTTTTCACAAGCCTCGGGTAGTTGGGCAAACTCGATGGTATTGGCAATTTTGTCCAGCAAACGAGGACGCAGACTTCCCGGGTTTCCGGTAGGAGCTGCCATGCGCGGCCAGAACTGCTGCCGCAAGGACATCACTGTCGAAGCCGCATCGAGGCCGATCAGGCGCACGCCTCGCAGGATGAAGGGAATCAGTGAGGTATGCAACTCCAGACCACCGGCATTACCAAAACAGGCGATAACCCCGCGCTGCTGCATGGTGCGAGTCAACCAGGACAAGGTCTCGCCACCCACTGAATCCACCGCACCTGCCCACAGTGCTTTTTCGAGCGGTCGCTTGCCCATCTGCAATTCCTTGCGCGACAAAACTTCAGTCGCGCCCAGCATTTTCAGATAATCATGCTCGCTATCTTTGCCGGTCAGTGCAACCACGTGATAACCCTGCTGTGACAGCATTTGTATCGCCATGCTGGAGACCCCGCCCGTGGCACCGGTCACGATCACTTTGCCATTCTCCGGACGCAGCTCGTTCTGCTCCATCCGGTGTATCGCAAGAGCGGCCGTAAAACCAGCCGTGCCCAGCACCATCGCCTCAGACAAGGACATAGCCTGCGGTAACGGCACCACCCAGTCGGCAGGAACACGCATATACTCGGCATAGCCACCATCGTGATCGATACCCAGTCCATAGCCGGTGACAATCACAGCATCGCCAGCCTTGAAGCGGGCATCCTGAGAACTTTCAACGATACCGGAGGCATCTACCCCACCCACACAGGGAAAGCGCTTGATTACCTTGCCAGCGCCGGTAGCAGCGAGGGCATCCTTGTAATTGATCCCGGAATAGTGCACCTTGATGACAACCTCACCTGCATCGAGATCGTCCAGCGTCAACTGAACGAAACGTCCAGTTGACTTGCCGTTTTCTTCAAAAATGCGATACGCTGTAAAGGTTGACATTCAGCTAACTTAGATATCCAGCAACGCACGCTCGGGGGATTCGAGCACATCCTTGATCGCGACCAGGAACTGTACTGCCTCGCGCCCGTCGATGATCCGGTGATCGTAGGAAAGCGCCAGATAATTCATCGGACGAATCACTACCTGACCGTTTTCTGCAACCGGTCTGTCCTTGGTCGCATGTATACCCAGAATAGCGCTTTGCGGCGGATTGATGATCGGTGTAGAAAGCATCGAACCATACACGCCGCCATTGGAAATAGAAAATGTTCCTCCGGTCAGTTCTTCCATGGTCAGCTTGCCGGCTTTGGCGCGTACTCCGTAAGCGGCAATCTGTTTTTCGATGTCTGCAAAAGATAGCCTGTCGGCATCACGCAGTATCGGCACCACCAGTCCGCGATCACTGCCAATCGCCATGCCAATGTCAAAATAGCCGTGATAAATCACGTCGTTGCCATCTACCGAAGCATTAATAATCGGGAATGCCTTCAAGGCGAGTATCGATGCCTTGACGAAAAACGAAGAAAAACCCAGTTTCACGCCATGCTTCTTCTCGAACACATCCTTGTAGCGGTTACGCAGATTGATAACCGCCTGCATATTCACTTCATTGAAGGTGGTCAGAATGGCAGCATTCTGCTGCGACTGCAACAAACGCTCGGCAATACGCTGGCGAATGCGCGTCATCGGCACGCGCTGTTCGGTGCGACTGCCGGAAACCACCACGTTCTGTGCGGGTGCTGCGGCCTTGACCGGCGCTGCTGGAACTGGTGCCGGTGGCTGGGCTGCTTTCAATATATCTTCTTTAGTGACTTGACCGCGACTACCACTACCTTGCAAACTGGCCGCATCGATTTCATTTTCACGCGCCAGTTTACGCACTGACGGGGCTACCGGAGCAGGCGCTACGGGTGCGGCAACCGGTGCTGCTGCAACAGGTGCAACTGCAACCGGCGCTGGTGCTGCTGCAACCGGAGCAGCAACTGGCGCAACCGGCGCTGCTACAGGCGCAGGTGCAGCCGCTGACTTGCCTGCCGCAATATCAATCAGCGCAATCAACTCATTGCTGGCAACTTGCTGACCATCACCCTTGAGGATTTGTGCAAGTACCCCACTCTTTGAGGCAGGTAATTCCATCACCACCTTGTCTGTTTCCACGTCGATCAGGTTTTCTCCCTGAGTAACCGTGTCTCCCACTTTTTTTAGCCAGGTAAGCAGTGTCGCTTCAGAAACAGATTCGGATAGCTGGGGTACCCTGACTTCTATCATTTGGCCTTCATTACTCATACTGTGTGCTCCCGGATTTATTGTCTAGATCGTCGCGGAATGCCGCTTCGATAACTGCTTTTTGCTGTTCCAGATGTTCTGCCATGTAACCCGCTGCTGGTGCGGCAGAAGAAGCGCGCAACGCATAGCTGAGCTTCATATCGGGACGCATGTGATTCAACAGATAATGCATGATACGATGCCATGCGCCCTGATTGCCAGGTTCTTCCTGGCACCACACGACTTCAGTTGCCTCAGGATAGGCTTCTATCTGCGCTGCAAAATCATCATGCGGGAACGGATACAACTGTTCGATACGGATAATGGCCATATTATCAATTCCCTTGGCGCGCCGCGCTGCCAGCAATTCGTAATAGACCTTACCGCTACAAGCGATAATGCGCTTGACCTTGCCCAGTTTGTCCACTTCCGGAATCACCGGCAGGAAACGCCCGTCGACCAGGTCACTCAAGGGACTAGAGGCATCCTTGCTGCGTAGCAGGCTCTTGGGAGTAAACACAATCAACGGTTTACGGGTTGGACGCAACATCTGACGACGCAACAGGTGGAACATCTGAGCTGCCGAAGACGGTACGCACACCTGAATATTGTAATCTGCGCATAATTGCAAATATCGTTCGATACGACCGGAAGAATGCTCAGCACCCTGCCCTTCATAGCCATGCGGCAGCAGCATCACCAGACCACACAGACGTCCCCATTTCACTTCACCCGAGGCAATGAACTGATCAATCACCACCTGCGCACCGTTCGCGAAGTCTCCGAATTGCGCTTCCCACAACACCAGTGAATCGGGTTCTGCCGTGGCATAGCCATATTCAAAGCCCAGCACCGCCTCCTCGGAAAGCAGGGAATTAATCACCAGGAAATCAGCCTGATCAGGGGCGAGATGTTGCAGCGGAGTATGGTGACCCGAATACCGATCCTGACGATTCTGATCATGCCAGGTAGCATGCCGGTGAAAGAAAGTACCGCGCTGACAATCCTGTCCAGACAGGCGTACCGGATAGCCTTCGGTGAGCAGTGTCGCATAGGCCAGATTTTCTGCCATGCCCCAATCCAGCGGCAACTCGTTTGCCGCCATCGCGGCGCGGCCTTCGACGATTTTCTGAACTCTTGAATGTAAGGTAAAACCGGATGGAATTGCCGCGAGTGAGGTGCCCAGTTTCTGCAGCCTTTCCAGTGAAACACCGGTCGGCACCGGAACGTCCCAGCGCACATCGTGTTTGAATTTTTTCCAGTCGATGCTGATTTTGGTGTCGCGTTTTTCCAGCGCCAGCGGGATCAGGTTGACCCCCTCATCCATCGCCTCGCGATAGTCGGAAATCATTGCATCCGCCTTGCCCTCTGGAATCACGCCCTGTTCTACCAGTCGTTTGGCATAAAGTGCGCGAGTACCAGGATGCTGACGTATCGTGCGATACATAAAAGGCTGGGTGACTAGCGGTTCGTCCTGCTCGTTGTGTCCCAACTTGCGGAAACACACCATGTCGATCACCACATCCTTGTGAAACTTCATCCGGAAATCCAGTGCGATTTCGGTAATCAGCAACACCGCATCCGGGTCGTCCGCGTTCACATGGAATATCGGCGCATCGATCATCTTCGCCACATCCGAGCAATGCCTGCTCGAATGGGTGTCGCGGGTATCGGAAACCGTAAAACCAATCTGATTGTTAACAATGATGTGTACCGTGCCGCCGGTGCGATAGCCGCTGGTCTGCGACATCGCCAGCGTTTCCATCACCACACCCTGCCCGGCAAAAGCCGCGTCGCCATGCAACAGAATCGGCATGACCTTGGTGCCGTCGGTATCTTTACGGCGATATTGACGCGCACGCACCGATCCTTCGACCACCGGATTAACAATTTCCAGGTGAGAAGGGTTAAAGGCCAGCGCCACATGCAATTTTCCACCGGCCGTGCCGATGTCGGCAGCAAAACCCTGATGGTATTTCACGTCACCGGACTTCAGATGTTCTACGTGGATACCTGCAAATTCGTCAAACAGCATACTGGGACGTTTGCCGATGATATTCACCAGCACATTCAACCGGCCACGGTGCGCCATGCCGATCACTGCTTCCTTAACCCCCTGTGCACCTGCGCGCTGCAGCAGATGATCCAGCAACGGAATCAGGGTTTCACCGCCTTCCAGCGAAAAGCGCTTCTGACCGACAAATTGGGTGTGCAAATAACGCTCCAGCGTCTCTGCAGCCGTCAACCGCTCAAGAATACGGCAACGGGTAGTGGTATCAAAACTTGCCTGTCCGCGCACGCTTTCGAGCCGGTTCTGAATCCAGACTTTCTGTTCCCGGTCACCAATATACATATATTCGGCGCCGATGCTGCCACAATAGGTCTGACGCAGCGACTGAACGATATGGCGCAATTTCATGCGCACACCCCGATCCAGCGAGCCATTATCAAACACCAGATCCATGTCTGCCTCAGTCAGACCATAATTCGCCGGATCCAGTACCGGCAACGGAGTCCGGGGATTCAGTGCCAGCGGATCGAGCGCGGCGATCTGCATGCCACGGAAACGAAAGGCACGGGTCAGCTGCAATACGCGCGCCTGCTTGGCTTCCAGTTCTTCAGCACCTGCCTGAGGTGCTACACTCGCTTTGGCGAGTTCAGCAAAAGCTCGCTGTATCGGGCTATGCGGGATATCCTTTTTAGGCGTAGTCTGTAGCGTATCAAAATAGATGCGCCATTCCTCGGACACTGAGGCCGGATCAGTCAGATAATCCTCATATAGGCCTTCAATAAACACGTCGTTCATCCCAAATAACTTGGAATTTTCGCTCATGACTTGCATGTAGTTGGGTGCGGACATAATCTCGTTCAAAACCTCTCTCGAAATGAAGAGGGTGGGACTAAGCCCACCCTGTAAAATGCTATCGGTCGCCTACCTGCACAAAGTCGCGCTTGGCAGCACCGGTGTAAAGCTGGCGCGGACGGCCAATCTTGAGATCAGCCTCACCGACCATTTCATTCCATTGCGAAATCCAGCCCACGGTGCGAGCTACCGCAAAAATAACGGTAAACATGTTGA
Source organism: uncultured Nitrosomonadales bacterium (assembly GCA_903876685.1). Taxonomy (GTDB): domain Bacteria; phylum Pseudomonadota; class Gammaproteobacteria; order Burkholderiales; family Gallionellaceae; genus Gallionella. Next base: position 7,353 of record CAIRBC010000491.1, read on the forward strand.
CGGGGATGCCGAGTGCCAACTGAACGATGCCTGAATAGAAATCCACATTCGGATAAAGCTTGTGCTCGATGAAATATGGATCACTGAGCGCAACACGTTCCAGTTCCATCGCCAGTTCGAACAAGCGGTTATTTTCCAGCTTCAGTTCCTTCAGCACTTCGTGACAGGTTTCACGCATCACAGAAGCACGGGGATCCATGTTCTTGTAGACGCGATGTCCGAAGCCCATCAGACGATACTTCTTGTCTTTCACGCCCTGCACATAGTCTTTGACGCGCGAAACATCGCCAATTTCTTCCAGCATTTTCAGCGCCGCTTCATTGGCACCGCCATGAGCCGGACCCCACAAGGCTGCGATACCGGAGGCGATACAGGCGAAAGGATTCGCGCCACTCGATCCTGCCAGACGAACCGTCGAAGTCGAGGCATTCTGTTCATGGTCTGCATGCAGAATCAGGATACGATCCAGTGCGCGTACCAGCACCGGATTAGGTTCATAGTCAGAAGCAGGATTGGCGAACATCATGTACATCAGATTTTCAGCGTAGCCGTATTTATTCTTCGGATACATGAAAGGTGCGCCAATATGATATTTATAAGCCATCGCAGCGATGGTCGGTATCTTGGCCAGCATACGAATCGCCGAAATCTCACGATGTTGCGGATTCTTGATGTCCAGCGAATCGTGATAGAAAGCAGAAAGCGCTCCCACCACACCGACCATCACCGCCATCGGGTGAGCATCGCGACGGAACCCCTTGAAGAATTGCATGATCTGGTCATGTACCATGGTGTGGTTGGTAACCGTGCTCTTGAACTTGGCGCCTTGCTCTGCATTCGGCAATTCACCATTCATCAGCAGATAGGACACTTCCAGAAAATCTGATTGTTGTGCCAGTTGTTCGATCGGATAGCCACGGTAATAAAGCAAACCTGCATCACCATCGATATAAGTAATCTTGGAAGTGCAACTGGCGGTCGAAAAAAACGCGGGATCATAAGTGAATAACCCGAGCTTACTGAGGTTCTTGATATCCAGGACATCAGGGCCGATCGTGCCGGACATAAAAGGTAATTCGATGCTGCGTCCATCATCCAGTGTCAGCGTTGCAATACGTTTTGTTCCCACAAGCTATCTCCTTTATATTTTTTTCAGGCAAAATGCCCACCGTTTAAACTGCCCTGATTTTTTCCAGCAATGCTTGTTGCTCGCCGGATTCCGCTTCGATTTTTCCAGATACCATGTCCCAGAACGGGTTGTCAGGCATATCCAGAAACACTTCAAATGCCTGCTTGCCAGCCTCATCGAGTTTCACATATTCGGTCTCGACAAAGCGACTCAGGATAATATCCAACTCCAGCAGACCTCGTCTGCTGCGCCATTTCACCCTTTGCATATACGCGTGATCTGTCACGCAGGACTCCTGATTCCGGAGCCCTGTTTCCTGATCCCTGAAACTCATACCATTCTTTTGACCATCAAGTCCTTGATATGACCGATCGCCGCTGTCGGATTCAATTCCTTGGGACAAACATCCACACAGTTCATGATGGTATGACAACGGAACAAGCGATACGGGTCTTCCAGATCATCGAGACGTTCGGTGGTCGCCAGGTCGCGTGAATCCGCGATGAAGCGATAGGCCTGAAGCAGTCCGGAAGGTCCGACAAACTTGTCGGGATTCCACCAGAACGAAGGGCAGGCGGTGGTGCAACAACCGCACAAGATACATTCATACAGCCCGTTCAGATGTTCACGCTGCTCAGGTGACTGCAAACGCTCGGTCTCGGGCGGATGCTCCGGGTTGATCAGATAAGGCTTGACCGAATGATATTGCTTGAAAAACTGCGTCATGTCGACCACCAGATCGCGGATCACCGGCAAGCCAGGCAGCGGCCGCAAGGTAACCGGTTCCTGCAAGGATACCAGCGGCGTAACGCAGGCAAGCCCGTTTCGTCCGTTAATATTCATTGCGTCGGAGCCGCACACCCCTTCACGGCAGGATTTGCGCATCGAGAGGCTGTCGTCCTGCTCCTTGAGCAACACGATCGCATCCAGCAGCATCTTGTCACCGGCTTCGATATCCAGGTCGTAATCCTGCATATACGGCGCTTTATCGGTTTCCGGGTTATAACGATAAACTTTAAATTTCATATTTTTCTCCAGCTTGTAGCTTCTAGCTTGCGGCCGTTTCCAGCTACCCGCACCCTTAATAAACTCGCGCCTTGAGCGGGAATGATTCCACCGTCAAAGGCTTGAGTTTCACCGGTTTATATTCGAGCTTACGCTCAGCACTGTAATAAAGACTATGCTTGAGCCAGTTTTCATCATCACGCTCCTGGAAGTCATCTCTGGCATGCGCACCGCGACTTTCCTTGCGAGCCGCAGCAGCGGTCATGGTTGCCTGTGCAACTTCAATCAGATTATCCAGTTCCAGCGCCTCGATGCGAGCGGTATTGAATATCTTGCTCTTGTCGGCCGTCTCGGTATGCTTGACACGTTCGGCGATTTCATAAATCTTGCTAACGCCCTGTTCCAGCAGTTCCGGGAAACGGAACACACCGCAATGCTTCTGCATTGATCTGCGCATCGCTTCACCCACTTCAGGCACGCGCTCGCCGTTTTTCTGACCTTCCAGACGCGCCAGACGCGACAGCGGACGATCATCGCAATCGGCAGGCAAGGGCTTCAATACCGTATTCACTTTCAGATCGGCAACGATCTGCCTGCCTGCCTCACGTCCAAACACGATCAGATCCAGCAGCGAATTACAACCCAAACGGTTAGCACCATGCACCGAAACGCAGGCGCATTCACCCACAGCATACAAGCCATTCACCACCGCCTCTACGCCTTGTTTATTAGGGGCAACCACTTGTCCGTGGAAATTGGTCGGAATACCGCCCATCATGTAATGCGCGGTTGGCACCACCGGTATAGGCGACTTGGCCGGATCCACATGCGCAAATTTCAGCGCGATTTCGCGTATCCCCGGCAGGCGCTGCTTGATCACGTCATCCCCCAGATGATCGAGTTTCAACATCACGTAATCGCCATGCTTACCGCAACCGCGCCCTTCATTGATCTCGATGGTCATGGCGCGTGAAACCACGTCGCGACTGGCCAGATCCTTGGCGGTAGGCGCATATTTCGGCATGAAGCGTTCGCCGTCCTTGTTCACCAGATAGCCGCCTTCACCTCTGACCCCCTCGGTGATCAGCACCCCTGCGCCGTAAACGCCGGTCGGGTGGAACTGGTAAAACTCCATGTCTTCCAGTGGAATGCCTGCTCTGGCTGCCATGCCCAAACCATCACCGGTATTAATGAAGGCATTGGTACTGGACTGGAATATCCGTCCTGCACCACCGGTGGCAAACAAGGTCGAACGTGCATGAAAATTCATCACCTCACCGGTTTCAATTTCCAGCGCACTCACACCCAGCACATCACCGTCCTGATCGCGGATCAGATCCAGCGCCATCCATTCGATGAAGAAATGCGTGTTCGCCTTGACGTTCTGCTGATACAAGGTATGCAACAGCGCATGCCCGGTACGGTCAGCGGCAGCACAGGCGCGCTGCACCGGAACCTTGCCGAAGTCCTGCATATGACCGCCAAACGGTCTCTGATAAATCTTGCCACTGTCCAGACGATCAAAAGGCATGCCAAAGTGTTCAAGTTCAATCACCACTTCAGGTGCCGAACGACACATGAATTCGATCGCGTCCTGATCGCCCAGATAATCCGATCCCTTCACCGTGTCATACATATGCCACAACCAGTTATCTTCGCTGACATTGCCCAGCGAGGCTGCAATACCGCCCTGTGCCGCTACCGTGTGCGAACGGGTCGGGAACACCTTGGACAGAACCGCCACTTTCAAACCAGCCTGAGCCAGTTGCAACGCGGCGCGCATCCCTGCACCACCTGCGCCGACCACTACTACATCAAAAGTTCTTTTAGCAACTGCCATCACATTCCCCACAGTATCTGTACCGACCATATCGCATAAAGCAGCAGAGCCAGAATGACCAAAACATGAATCAAAAGTCGCACGCCGTCCAGCTTCACATAATCCATCACGATGTCGCGAACACCGAACCAGGCGTGATAAAACAGACTCAGCAAGAACAACAATGCGAAGGAGCGAGAAACCGTGCCGGAAAACAAGCCAGCCCAGCCTTCGTATCCGCCACGCGTCTGCAACAACAGACACACCGCAAAGGAGACGCTATACAGCGCCATGATGCCAGCCGTAAGCCGCTGCACCAACCAGTCGCGCAACCCGTAATGCGCACCTACAACAACGCGATTTACCATAACTTTATTCCTATCAGGACGGTCAACAACAGGCTTGCGACCATCACCATTTTACTGCTGCTGCGTGCCTGTGCGAGGTTATTGACGAATTGCAAATCTATCGCCAGATAACGCAAACCGGCGCAGAAGTGATGCAGGAATGACCACAGCACACCCAGCATCATCAGCTTGGCAAGCGGATTTGCAAATACTTCCTGTAACTGGGTGTAGGTATCACTGGAGTGTAGACTGTATTGCAACATCAGCAATAGCAGCGGCAAGGCAAGGAACAAGATTAGACCGCTAAAACGGTGAAGTATCGATACAAAACCGGGTAGCGGCAATTTGATTAAATGCAATGCAAGGTGTTTCGGGCGTTTTTGGTTCAACATTCGATCCGTACCATTTCGCAATTGAAGAATTTATAATTCTACACCCACAGGGGGATAGTGCCAAGCATTTTACCCCCCCTAAAGGCTTACTTTTTTTCTTGGCTTCCGCCCTTCAAATCATTTAAAATGCGTGTTTTTTTGCTTGGCAAAATTAACTCAGGGGATTAAATTATGAAAGAAGCGATACGCGTCACCGTAACCGGAGCGGCAGGCCAGATTGGTTATGCTGCACTTTTCCGCATTGCTACCGGCGATATGCTGGGTCGCGACCAACCCGTCATCCTGCAATTGCTCGATCTGCCGCAAGCGCAAGGCGCACTGCAAGGCGTAAAAATGGAACTGGACGACTGTGCGTTCCCGCTGGTACAGGAAATTATCGCGACCGACGACCCCAAGACCGCCTTCACCGGCACGCAGGTTGCGCTGCTGATTGGTGCGAGACCTCGCAGCAAGGGCATGGAGCGCAAGGATCTGCTTGAAGCCAATGGCGCCATCTTTACCGTACAGGGCAAGATGCTCAACGATTATGCCGCTCGCGATGTCAAGGTTCTGGTGGTGGGCAATCCCGCCAATACCAATGCGCTGATCGCGATGAAAAATGCGCCTGACCTCGATCCAAAGAACTTCACCGCGATGCTGCGTCTGGATCACAACCGTGCCATCGCCCAAGTCGCCCAGAAGCTGAATCAGCCATTGCGTGATGTCAAGAACATGGTTGTCTGGGGCAATCACTCCAGCACACAATATCCGGATCTGGATCATGCGCTGATCAACGGACAATCAGCCAAGAAGATGTTGCCTGACCAGGAATGGATCACCAAGGATTTCATTCCTACCGTACAACAGCGCGGCGCCGCCATCATCAACGCACGCGGTCTTTCCAGCGCGGCGAGTGCAGCCAATGCGGCCATCGCGCATGTACATGACTGGTTGCTTGGCACTGCCGAAGGTGACTGGGTATCGATGGGTATTCCTTCCGATGGCAGCTACGGCATTCCAGCCGGCGTGATCTACGGCTATCCGGTGCAGTGCAAGAACGGTGCCTATACGATCGTGCAAAACCTGCCGATCTCCGAACCGGGTCGTGCACGCATGGATGCAACCCTGCGCGAACTGCAAGAAGAAGCTGAAATGGTCAAGGGTCTGCTGGGCTAAGAAATCCAGCGATCAAATATGACAAAGGGCGTGATTTATCACGCCCTTTTTACCTCTGCCAAAGAAACGAGTAGCAGGTAATTTTCTGGTATGGCTGCACCCGCTACGGCTCAAGCGTCCGGTTCCCGAGCCAAACACGAGAACCGGTTGAAACATCAGGACTTGTTAGCGATTTTTATACGCCACTCCTTTGGGCCCGTTTCATGCACTGAGACACCATTACTATCCACCGCCACGGTAACCGGCATATCCTGCACGGTAAATTCATATATAGCTTCCATGCCCAGATCGGCGAAAGCCAGCACGCGAGCGGCCTTGATTGCCTTGGAAACCAGATACGCCGCACCACCCACGGCCATCAGATATACCGCCTGGTGCTGTTTGATACTCGCCACTGCTTCCGCTCCGCGCTCGGCCTTGCCGACCATGCCGATCAAACCGGTTTTCTCCAGCATCATGTCGGTGAATTTATCCATGCGCGTTGCGGTGGTGGGTCCCGCTGGCCCGACGACTTCGTCTCGCACCGGATCCACCGGGCCGACGTAATAAATGAAACGTCCGGCAAAATCGACCGGCAAGTCTTCACCGCGCGCCAGTATTTCAGAAATACGCTTATGTGCCGCATCGCGCCCGGTGAGCAACTTACCGGACAATAACAAGGTCTCACCCGGCTTCCAGGTAAGAACATCGGCACGGGTTACGTTATCCAGATTGACGCGACGCGAATCTTCAGACGGCTTCCATTCAACCTGGGGCCAATCGGCAAGCGAAGGCGGTGTCAGCACCGCCGGACCGCTGCCATCGAGCGTGAAATGTATGTGCCGGGTTGCCGCACAATTGGGTATCATCGCCACCGGCAGACTGGCGGCGTGGGTTGGATAATCCAGAATCTTCACATCCAGCACGGTGGTGAGACCGCCCAGACCTTGCGCACCGATGCCCAGCGCATTTACCTTCTGATAAAGTTCCAGTCGCAATTCTTCTACCCGATTGGAAGCACCTCTGGCTTGCAACTCAAAAATATCAACCGGTGCCATCAAAGATTCCTTGGCCAGCATCATGGCTTTTTCTGCCGTGCCGCCCAGACCAATCCCCAAGATGCCGGGTGGACACCAACCCGCCCCCATCAACGGCACTGTTTTAAGCACCCAGTCAACCAGGTTATCTGAAGGATTCAGTACCACAAACTTGGATTTATTTTCGGACCCACCCCCCTTTGCTGCCACAGTCACTTCGACCTGATTACCGGGCACGATCTCGTAATGAATAACCGCCGGGGTATTATCCTTGGTATTTTTGCGCGCACCCGCCGGGTCTGACAACACCGAGGCGCGCAGCATATTGTCCGGATTAAGATAAGCGCGGCGCACCCCTTCATTAACCATTTCGCTGACCCCCATACTGGCATCATCCCAGCGCACCTCCATACCCACCTTGACATAGGCCATCACGATGCCGGTATCCTGACAAATCGGCCGTTTTCCCTCGGCGCTCATCCGTGAATTGGTCAAAATCTGGGCAATCGCATCCCGCGCAGCAGGGGACTGCTCTCTTTCGTAAGCTTTGCCCAGTGCCTGGATATAATCCAGCGGATGATAATAAGAAATATATTGCAGTGCATCAGCGATGCTGGCGATGAGGTCTTCCTGGCGGATCGTGGTCATATTATGCTCTCTCATTGTAATAATACGTTAACCCGGTAATTCTAACGGAATATCCCGTCAGGTTAAAATAATTTATAGTGCTGGTGGAGCCACTCTTGCTAATTGACCACTTCAGCCTGAGGAAACCAGAAGATGAACCTCAAAACCAGCTACAACTTGATGCCGATGAACAAAACGGGCAAGCACAAAATTTTTTAGTGCCGTAAATTTTTCAGGGGAGTTGCTCAGGGGGGGTTGCTGGCGCAGCAAGTTTGAGTGGCCATCTTAAAAAATAATATATAATCAATATTTTATGCTCTACAATGAGTAAACATTCGATTAACCCATAGCTCCCCAAGAAAAATAAAATCACCAGAGCCAGCCTGGTGGTGAGGCATGAACGTATTATTTGCGACCCAAATTACCACCCTGCCCTTCGGACACCCCGCCAGCGGAGGGGAATGGGTGATCCAAAATATTTTCCTCTTCTTCAGACTTGGAATTTTATTTCTCTCCATTGGAGGCGTGCCCGTCAGGGCGGGGTGGTTCTTCAACCTGACTCACGGGCTTCAATAAACGCAGCGCATTGTGCCGCATGATAATTAAAACTCATATTTGATTTTTGCTTAGCTTGAATGGACTGGCCGAATATTTACCGAGTCCGCGACTAACGGGCATGGCAATGATGCCACCCCTTGTAATGAAACCGCCATGTCCGTTTCCCTCACCCCATCCCTCTCCCGCAAGCGGGCGAGGGGGAGTAAGTCGCTACGCGTGTTTCACGTTAA
>CAIRBC010000492.1 GCA_903876685.1 uncultured Nitrosomonadales bacterium
CCGTTTCCCTCTCCCCATCCCTCTCCCGCAAGCGTGCGAGGGAGAAGACGATCGCTGCGCGAGTTTCACGTTAAAAGCAAAATCACCAGAGCCAGCCTGGTGGTGAGGCATAAACGTATTATTTGCGACCGAAATTACCACCCTGCCCTTCGGAACCCCTCCAGCGGAGGGGAATTGGTGATCCAAAATATTTTCCTATTCTTAAGGCTTGGAATTCTTTTCCCCTACATTGGAGGGGTGCCCGTCAGGGCAGGGTGGTTCTTCAAACCATGTACTGAAATATTTTTGTAATATCCATATTTTAATTTTGCTTAGCTTGAATGGGTTGGCCGAATAGATACCTTCCAAAGCAGGAACTGGTGAGGCGAAGCAAGATGAGTTGAGGCAAGAACCACATCGTTCGCAAACAAATTTGCGGCCTCCACCTCAGTGTAGTGCCTGTCTGAACTCTTCATCGAAGTGACGAAAGGCACTGTCCAGCAATTGCACGGCACCGTTGACCAGATGACAACGACCACTGCCGGGCAGCATGGTACACAGATATTTCAGGGTGGTCAGGTCGGCCGCAGTACCCTGCCCGGTATCAATCAGATCCAGCAGGCGGCTTATTGTCGCCGTACCTACCTTGCACGAATTACATTGACCGCAAGACGAATGTGCAAAAAATCGCTCATATTCGGCGACTCGTTTGACAATGCCGGTACCCTCGGAAATGACGATCATCGCACCGGTGCCGAGATTTGCACCGCGTGCCCGCAAGGAATCAAAATCCATGGCCACATCCAGATCTACCGGTGTCAACAAGGTGCTCGAAGGCCCCCCGGTGAAGACTGCCTTGAGCGGTTTTCCGGACAATAACCCTCCGCCATGCACAAAAATTAGCTCGCGCAGCGGCGTGCCCATCGGCAGTTCGAATACACCCGGGTAAAGCACGTCACCGCTCAGAGAATACAACTTTGTTCCTGCAGCCAGACCCTTGCCCAGCGCACGGAACCAGTCTGCACCTTGTACGATAATCTGCGGCACATTCGCCATAGTCTCGACATTATTGATCAAGGTCGGGCAACCGTGTATACCGGCTTGCGCAGGATAGGGTGGTTTGCCGCGAGGAAAGGGAAAGCCGCCTTCTACCCACGACATCGCAGCGGTCTCTTCCCCCCCGATATAATGTCCTGAACCGGGCAGCAATTTGAGGTACAGCGGTGTACCCAGCACTTTTGCTGCCTGAGCGGGAAATTCCGAAGCCTGCCATTGTTCGAGAGCCGATTTCATCGCGGCAAGCGCGCGAGCCAGATCCGGATTGACATAAAATATGATGCGATTAATGCCATTTGCCAGTGCTGCAACTACCGCACCTTCGATCACCTGAAAAGGCGTTTCCTGCAGTAGCAGGCGATCCTTGTAGGTGCCGGGTTCATCCTCGTTGCCATTCACGATCAGATATTTATCCGTGATGCGTGGTTCTGCACTGACAGACTCCCACTTTTTCCAAACCGGGAATCCGCTACCGCCCAAGCCTCGCAGTTCCGAGTTGCGTATTTCTTCACGCACCAAAGCAGGAGCCAGCAGAGCGCGTGCAAAGGCTGCCCCTCCGCCCTGTTTGCGCCAGCGAACCATATCAGCGCCGACACGTTGCCCGGGATGGAGTAATACCTGCGGCGCAGCCGTTTCATGCTGTGGTGTTTCGACGATCATCGATTCCATGCGCCTCCCGCGACATAAGTCGGCAATAGCTGCGGTGCCTTCAGGATCAACGGCAAGCCCGCAAGGGTCAGCGCCCGACGCATCCGGTTCACATGTTCCAGTGTCACTTTTTTCGGCCCGCGATCACGGTCTGCTGTGGCTGCCACGCCCGCACGACGGCCGAAGCTGATAATATCCAGCAAAGCGTTTCCCATCAAACGGTTACGTCCGTGTATGCCTCCGGCTACTTCGCCCACGGCATAAAGTCCGGGCACCGTAGTCGCCCCGTTCACATCGATTACCGCACCACCATTCTGGTAATGCAAAGTAGGATAAATCAGCAACGGTTCAATGCGCGGGTCGATGCCGGCAATACGGGTACGCGACATCAAACTGGGGAACTGTTTCTCCAGCAACCCCGGTTGAGCCAGTTCCAGGCGCGGTGTATCCATCCACACTCCGACTCGGGACTCGTCGACGTAAATACCACGCCCCTCGGCGCATTCACGCAGTATCGCGGCACAGACCACATCGCGAGGCTGCAATTCGTCAATAAAGCGCTGCCCAGTGCCATTCAGCAGCAAGGCGCCTGCCGCACGCACCCCTTCGGTAACCAGTTTACCGGACAGATGGGCGGGGTGTAACAAACCCGTGGGGTGATACTGAAAAGAATCCAGCTCACAAAGTTTTGCACCGATGCGATAGGCTAACACCAGTCCATCGCCGGTCGCGCCCAGATGGTTGGACGTTGGAAAACTATTCAGGTGCAAACGCCCCGAGCCACCGGTCGCCAGAATCACCGAACGGGTGCGCACAATACGCAATTTTCCATCCAGCAGCGAGGTGAATACCGCACCCGCACACTTCAGTCCGGTCTCATTGGATAATAATTCGACGGCAGGACTTTGTTCCCAGACTTCGATACTGCGATGCTGGCTGACCGCTTCGCGCAATACACGCATCATTTCCAGACCGGTGTAATCCCGGCAATGCACCAGACGGGGGGTACTCATCCCGCCAGCGCGCCGGGTATGCAGGTCGCCGCTTGCCGTCTGATCAAACTGCATACCCTGGCGGATCAGCCAGCGCAGCACTTCAGGACCTTCTTCGGCAAGCACTGAAACCAGTTCAGGACTTCCCGCATGATGGCCGCCACGCAACGTATCCTGGATATGCCGCTGTACGGAATCTTCAGGTTCGATAGCCGCCTGAATCCCCCCCTCGGCCATCACAGTATTGCTGTCACCCAGTCGTAATTTTGTCGCCAGCAGTACGCTCGCGCCATTCTCTGCGGCGGCCAGTGCGGCGGCACAACCGGCACCACCGCCACCAATCACCAGCACGTCGATATCGGTTACCGGCGTGCCTGCAAGATCTGCCTCGTCGATGAAGGCTTCGGCCTGCAAAAAATTGGCTAGTTCGCGCTGACAACGGTCGCCCGCATTCGCGCCCACCGCCAGTTTGACCACGCTGCCGCGCCGGTGATCCGGATGATAGGCATTGAGCAACGCGCCTATATCCGGCATCACGGGCAAAGCACCAAGTGGCGCATCGACTCGATAAATTGCTCTGGCCTCAGCCAGTGGAATATTATTCACCTGAGTCACGCGCGATTCTTTCCTGACGTAACTCTTCCAACCGGTGTATCAGATTGGGCGGTCGCAGATGAAAATAAGCGGTTACACGACGACTGAACAGCCCCACATGCGCCGGAGCAATCATTTCCGGGCAAGCCGAGTCGCACAACTCGCACATGATGCATTCAAAGAATGCCTCTCCCGCCTCCCGATAGCGGCCTGCAGTCGCCAGCGCCACACCGTCCTCGACGGTAATGCCTTTGGGGCAAGCGCTGACACAGCCATGACAGTGTCTGCAACGTGAAGCTTCGGGAAATATTTTGTGAAAACGTGCTTGTACATCCCAACCGTCTTTCAGTTCACCGATTTCATAATGATGCAACGGTGCCGAGGACGGTGGCATGAATACGACTTCAATATCAGGTTCAACGAAGGTCTGACAAGCCAGACCTACCGTGACGTTCTTGCCGCGCCGCAACATCACACGACAAGAACCACAAACACCTTCCAGACAACTGGCACCGGTGACCTGCCTTACACCACCTTGCCAGGCTGCCTCGACCAAAGTCATTCCCGGCTTTGCCCGCAGGGCAAGGCCGTTAATGATCAGCGCAACGCCAGACGACTGGTCAGTTTCGCTGGTGTTGCACAGGGTCATGGACGGGCGAGATTGATGATTTTCTTCAGATCATAGTCCTTGTGCCCACCTGCGCGCTTGACCAGTTCTGCCATATTCTGGTCGAGTGTAGGACGCTCGGTCTTGAACAACAGTCCGGTAGGAATACGGCCTGCCTGCTTTGCCGCATTAACCACGCTCATCGCAGCA
>CAIRBC010000493.1 GCA_903876685.1 uncultured Nitrosomonadales bacterium
CCCCCTTCGGGGGAGGGAGCGGTTTGGCTTGGTGCGCTTACTCCAAAATGGTGCGCAAGCGCACCCTACGGCAAGGTTCATAGGGCACAATTCGGTCGGGGAATTTGCGACAGGGGTCTCTCCCGCAAGCGGGCGAGGGCGCGAACGAATCGCTACGCCTGTTTCACGTTAATATAATCACTGAGTACCGAAATCGACGCATCAACTAAATGATCCCTCTTTCTTCATTTCAATAGCTACCATTTTATGTACAACGTCTTTCATATGAAGTAAGGCCTTCCAGTTCAACATTTTCTCAGCCTTACTAGCATCCCCTCTGTTCTCCCGAATATCAGAAGGCCTGAATAATTTCTGGTCTATCTGTACATGATTTTGCCAATTCAAGCCTACCGCAGAAAAAGCTTCTGCGACAAATTCTTCCAAACTATGGCTATGGCCAGTTGCAATCACAAAATCTTCAGGTTTATCCAGTTGTATCATGCGCCACATTGCGTCTACATATTCCTCAGCCCATCCCCAGTCCCGCTTGATAGAAATATCTCCAAGGATAAGTTTTTCTTTTGAGCCATTTACAATACGACAGGCAGCATTAACGACTTTGCGTGTCACAAATCGGGGTGGCCTTAACGGTGATTCATGGTTAAAAAGAATACCCGAGCAGACATATATACCATAAGCTTCGCGATAGTTTGTGGATTCCCAGAAGGCAGTTGCCTTGGCAACCGCATAAGGACTCCGAGGATGAAATAGCGCATGCTCATCAACTTTTTTTCCTTGAGTATCACCAAAACACTCACTTGAACCGGCGTTATACAGTCTAATATTCCCACCCAGAAATCGAATAACCTCCAGCAAATTGAGTGTACCGATTGCATGGCTATTCAGCGTTTCTACTGGTTCCTCGAATGACAATCCGACCGAGCTTTGTCCTGCGAAATTATATATTTCGTCTGGTTTGGTTTTATCAATGATGTTTAGGACACTCCGAAAATCTGTGATTGACATGGAGAATACTTCTACGTCATGCTGAATTCCCAAGGTGAGCAGGTTTGAAAAAGATGATGCCTGCACGTCTCTTGAAGTACCAATGACTCGATATCCTTTTGTTAAAAGCAATCGAGCAAGTAATGCGCCATCTTGACCTGAAACCCCAGTGATTAATGCAGTTTTATTCATTTAATATGTTCAACTTTGTTGATGCCGACAGCATAGTGTCGCACAGTGCCAACTGAATATTGACAAAGGACTGATTATTGATGATTATCGGCCGTTGGTAATTGTACCAAATAACCATAAGTTGACTCGTTTTAATTGTTGCTGGTGCACACAAAATCAATAGAAAATTAACAGGGTTAAATTGGATGGATTTTTACTGTATGGGATATAAGATACTTAGCTAGACTTGGCCGCGTGCTCTGACCCCGTACTCTTGCTTTAGAAGGCGAAATTCCCCATATTCGGCGGGCATTTGCGATGCCTATGACTAACTTGATGATACTGTACACCTTCAATTGTATGCTGAATAAAATTTATTACACCAGGAGGCCATTGATGATTAACCCCAAAGACGTTATAAATAAATTTACGGTTGAAGAATTGTGCGAAACGGCGGACCGTTATTTTAAGGCCATTCCCGACCCTACACCGCTGATGGCAAAGCCCTTTAACAACTTTATTGAAACGCCCACCATGTTGCAAAATATGGGCATGTTACTGTCGGGTTTGCATTTGGCTAAAACCATGACCATTCTGGAATTCGCCGCCGGAACGTGCTGGTTTTCTCGTTATTTAAATCAAGCCCAGTGTATTACCATTAGTTGTGACGTATCCGAAACCGCGCTGGACATTGGCAAACGATTGTTTAACGACTATCCGATTATCGGCAAACCGCTGGTTGAGCCGCGCTTTCTGCATTTTAACGGTCATACCCTTGATTTGCCGGACGCGGCGGTTGACAGAATTATATGTCACGACGGTTTGCATCACGTTCCCAATCAAGCCGAGGTATTGGCTGAATTTGCACGGGTTTTGAAACCAGGAGGCATTGCCGGTTTTTGCGAGCCTGGCGAAAATCATTCCCAATCACCCGCTTCGCAATATGAAATGAAAAATTATACCGTGTTGGAAAATGATATTTTCATTGCCGACATTTTTGCGCTGTCTCAGCAATACGGCTTTACTGATATTAGGATTAAATTATTGAGTAATATGGATATTTCCTTAACGCAGCACCAACTATTAATCGGTCGCGAGCAAAGCCCAGACATTGTTGTGCATAAGGCCGATTTGGAAAAAGGCATCTTGACTCATATCGCGGCGGTGATGACCGATAGAACGATTTTCTTTTTATATAAAGGTGATTTTGTACCGGATAGTCGCAGTCATGTTGGACTGAACCACGCAATTACCACCGCTGAAACCGTGTTGACGGTCAAGGCGAATGAAGCGGTGACCATTGCCTTGCAGATTACTAACACAGGTACAGCGCATTGGCTCAATGAAAATATTGCCGACATCGGTGTGGTGAAAATCGGCACCCATCTTTACGACTCTGCGGGGCAGTTGCTGGAGTTTGAATTCTCCCGCCACTTGCTGGCGCAGGCCGCAGCACCGACTGAGACTTTTGCGCAAGCCATTACGGTCAAGTTTCCGCAGACGGGCAAGTTTAAACTGACGATTGACTTGCTGTCTGAAACGGTGATGTGGTTTGAACTGGGCGGTGCCAGCCCGCTGGTTTTAGGTGTCAATGTATACTAATAGATTGATAAACAGCTAAAAATAGCTAGCGTGCTAAGCAGTGATTCTCAGCTTTTTATTTGGAAAACCCCCACCGTTTGTTTTAAAATCCGACCGGCTTTTGTCGATGCCAATCGCTCAGTTCTTGATTGGGCTGCATCCTGAGCAACTTCAAGCGCTTACTCAAAGTGGTGTAGTGCGTTGCAAATGTTTGTTGAATTTCGTGTTCCAAAATATTCTATTTATGAAAATGCACAAAAATCCCTTTCTGACCCAAGATGAATTATGGATTAAAATAAAATTGCCGGGAACCACTTCTCGGAGATAGTGACTTCGTCGAACTATAAGATACCCGTAAATTGATTCCATGCAGTATTATAGAGCACGATCATATTTGCACTGAACTGTTTTTTTAATTTTTGACAGTTCGTCCGATTTCGGTATGGCAAGATAAGTTGAGCACTACCAGAAAAAACGATTTTCAGATACTGCGGTATTTAACCCTGTTTGACGTTGCTGACATATCCGATAAAGTCATACATCATCACAATTCATTTCCAGGATCGACGTACATGAATATTAGTTATGCGCAAAATTTCGAAGATATCATGCTGGATCGAGCACTCAAGCAGCTTAGCCAAGGTTTTTATATCGATATAGGTGCCAATGACCCCACCCATGATTCGGTAACAAAATTATTTTACGAAAATGGCTGGAGTGGAATCAATATCGAGCCGCTGAGAAGCCATTATACCGATCTGCAGCGCGAGCGTCCTCGCGATATAAATCTGCTTACTGCCGTAGGTTCCTTTGCGGGGCATATAGAACTTTGGGAGTGCGATGTCCGTGGTTGGGCGAGTGCAGATAAGGCGGTCATTGAGAAACATAGCTTAATGGGGCATCAAGGTAAATACATAAAAGTCCCCGTGACCACCTTGACAGCGATCTGTGAACAGTATGTGCAGCAAGAAATTCATTTTTTAAAAATTGACGTTGAAGGTTTTGAACGTTCTGTATTGGAGGGGATGGACTTTGGACGTTTTCGCCCATGGATCGTGGTGGTAGAAGCCACCACTCCGAATTCCATGGAAGAAGTTTACCTGCAATGGGAAAGTCTGCTATTAACCGTTAACTACCGCTTCGTTTATGCAGACGGAATCAACCGCTTTTATCTGGCGTGTGAACATGCCCAATTAGCTGTGCATTTTAAATATCCGCCCAATGTTTTTGATAACTTCATGAAGGTTCCCCAAACTGAAGACAATGTTTGGGCTCAGTCTATCCTGGCCAAAGCAGAGCAGATCAAGGAAGAAGGGCTACTTGTCGCTTTAAAAGCGGAGGCATTGGCGCGAGCGGCTGAAGCACGAGCCGTTGAGCGGTGCAGCGTCGAGAACCTGGCAGTGCGCGCACAGGCAAGTCAGGTAGAAGAGCGTGCAGTGCTTTTAGAGTCACGCGTTGTGCAGGCAGAGGCAAACGCAAACCAGTTTGAGATACGCGTAATACAGGCTGAGGCTAGTGCAGCGCAGTTGGAACAACGCGCAATACAGGCAGAGGCAAATTCAGCAAAATTAGAGCAACGCGCAATAGACGCAGAGGCAAATGCAACACAGTTAGAACAACGCGCAATAGACGCAGAGGCAAGTGCAATACAGTTAGAGCAACGCGCAATAGAGGCGGAGGTAAATGCAACACAGTTAGAACAGCGTACAAAAGAGGCAGAGGAAAAAGTAATCAATTTAGAGTTACTTACCACCCAGTTAAAAACGCATGCCATTCAGTCCAGAGCCAGAGCAATTGAGTCCGAAGCACATGCCACTCAGTCTGAGGCGCGCGCCCTTCGAGCAAGTGCACGAGTCACTCAGGCAGAGCTACTTGTCATTCATGCACAAGCACACGCAACCCAGTTAGAAGCCCGCGTGAATGATTTGTTGGGTAGTATTTCCTGGCGTGTTACGGCTCCTGTTCGACTCTTGAGAAACGCTATCATGCAATTGAAAAGGTCTGTTATGCCTGCTTATTGCACGGAATTGATAGCCACTCCGGCCGATATTTCCGGTTCATCAGAGCATCAAGAACCGGCAAAAATTGCCTATCTTAGCCCGGGCGAACACAGTATCTATTCGATTTTGAAATCATCTCAGCGAGGAAGTAATTGATGCGTATCGTCATTGACATGCAAGCTGTGCAAGTTTGTTCCAGCACTATAGACAGTGATATATTTCCACTAGTACAGGCGATGGTACATAACCGGGGTGAGCATCAAATCATACTGGCGTTAAATGGACTTTACCCTGATTCCATTCAGGCGCTGCGTGCAGCTTTTTCTGGACTACTGACCAGGGAAAATATTTGCGTGTGGTTCGCACCGGATTATACATCCGAACCTGAAAGTCACTGGCGCTATGCTGTTGCAGAGCGTATACGTGAAGCATTTATCATCAATCTGCGACCAGATGTGGTTTTTACTACGCGATTTTCCGGGAACCACAGCGAGGAACTACTCTCAGACAAGTGCGTGGTTAGCGCTAATTCAGGGAACGAAGCTTTCGGTGTACTGAATCAAGTCAAGAATATCAGGTCTGCAGATATGCTGCTGCTAACTCAATCAAAGGTTCCAGCCTTGAATAACCTGGGTATCGTTACGGTGAGTGCCCATATGCTGAAAACCGAGGCAGGCGGCAATAATGTGAATGCGCAAGCCAGAACGCTGTTGGAAATGTTTGAGCAGGCTACGCCGTTTCAGGAACCTGAACTAACGACCGATAAACGCCTGAAATTAGCCTATGTTTCACCGCTCCCTCCAGAACGTAGCGGTATCGCAGAGTTCAGTATTGAGTTGTTGCCGGAATTGGCAAATTATTATGATATCGACGTTATCCTTGCTCAACACAAGTTGATAGCACCCTGGGTCAGCGCTAATTGCGGAATAAAATCAGTTAATTATTTTCTGCAAAATGCACATTTGTATGATCGGGTGATCTATCACTTCGGCAATTCTCCCTTTCATCAGCATATGTTTGGCCTGTTGGCACAGGTGCCTGGAATCGTGGTTTTGCATGATTTTTGTTTGGGTGATATCTATCATTACCTGGAAGCGAAAGCGATTATTCCGCATGCCTTGAGTAAAGCGGTATATTTATCCCAAGGTTATGAAGCATTATCCGAACGCTTTCAGGAAGGACGTCTGGGTGAAGTGGTCAATCAATATCCGTGTAATATCGAGTTGTTGCAGCAGGCGCACAACGTTATTGTACACTCGCAACATTCCTTACAATTAGCGAAGCAATGGTATAGTCACAAATTCTCAGAGGACTGGGCGGTGGTACCGTTATTGCGTAGTCCAGACTCAGGCATCGACCGGATTCGAGCCAGGAAGTTATTGGGTTTACCATCGGATCAATTCATCGTTTGCAGTTTCGGTATACTGGGCGCTACCAAGCTTAACCACCTGTTGCTGGATGCATGGTTAAACAGTCAATTGGCGCAGAATTGTATGCTGTTGTTTGTCGGTGCTACCCAGGAGGATGAATATTGCAAACAATTGAGTCTGACCATTGAAAATAGCGGTCTGGCTAAAAATATACGCATTACCGGTTGGGTTGAAATGGCGACCTTCAAAAACTATCTCGCCGCCGCCGATATTGCGGTTCAGTTTCGCGCTTTCTCCCGTGGCGAAACCTCTGGTGCAGTGCTCGATTGCATGAGTCACTCGCTACCCACCATTGTTAATGCGTATGGCTCCTTCGCTGAGTTGCCCACCGATGCGGTGTGGATGTTGCCAGAGACCTTCGAGCAAAGTCAGTTGGTTATGGCACTGGAAACGCTCTGTCAGGATAGAGAAAAACGCAACAGTCTGGGAAACAGAGCACAAAAAACCATTCAACTGCACCATGCACCCAGCGTGTGTGCCAGACTATAAGCGCAAGCCATTGAGCGAGCTTATGAGCGTGCGCGTTATGGCGCTTTGGAATTAGCCAGAAGCATTGCACAGTATCATCAACCTGCTGAGTCTGATTGTATTGCGATCGCCCAGGCGATTACCAGTACCCTGTCTTTTAACAAGGCAAAACGACAATTATTAGTAGATGTTTCTGCTACCTGTCGCAACGATTTAAAGTCCGGAATACAGCGTGTGGTCAGAGCCCTGGTCTGGGAGTTGATTGGAATCCCGCCGCCAGGCTATCGCATTGAGCCTGTTTATCTCTCTGACGAAGGGGGGCGTTGGCATTACCGCTATGCACGGGCATGGACTTCTGCATCGATGGGATTACCTGTGGGATGGATGGCTGACGACCCGGTAGCATATGCGGATGGTGATTTCTTGCTAATGGCTGACCTGGCAACCGGTCTAGTGCTGGAAATTAAGCGTGCGGGGCTGTTTGAATACTTAAAATTGCATGGTGTAAAGGTCTATTTTGTCGTATATGACTTGTTACCCATTCAGATGCCAATGTTTTTCCCGCCAGAGCAGTTTGGGTTCGTTCCTTGGCTGGACGCGCTTACCAGTGTAGCCGACGGCGCGGTATGTATTTCGCAAGCCGTTTCAGAGGATCTGAAATCATGGGTTGATACCTTCGGTAAGCCGCGCAGCGTACCTCTGAATATCGAATGGTTTCATCTGGGCGCTGATATCTACAACTCTCTGCCGACTTCAGGTTTGTTAACGAATACAGCGCAGGTACTATCCAGACTCGCTGCTGTACCGAGTTTTTTAATGGTGGGGACGATAGAGCCACGCAAAGGGTATTTGCAGACGCTGGAGGCTTTTACACAGCTTTGGCAGGAAGGGTGCGAAATCAATCTGGTTATTGTTGGCAAAGAAGGCTGGCAAGGCTTGCCGGAAAATATGCGGCGCACCATTCCAGAAATGATCAGTCAGCTACGCAATCACCCGGAGCTAGGCAAACATCTAATATGGCTGGAAGGCATCAGCGATGAATACCTTGAGAAAGTTTATGCTGCGAGCCATTGCCTGATCGCAGCTTCAGAGGGAGAAGGTTTCGGGCTGCCTTTGATAGAAGCCGCGCAACACAAACTCTCGATCATCGCGCGGGACATTCCAGTATTCAGGGAGGTCGCTGGGATTCATGCCTATTATTTCTCAGGGTTGGCGCCGACGCAACTGTCAGCTTCGATTACATCCTGGCTGGAACTTTTCAAAAATAATCTGGCACCCTCGTCGGTACAGATGCCCTGGCTTACCTGGAAACAAAGTGCTGAAGGTTTGGTTAAAAAATTAAACTTGAGCTATTAAAACTTCCAGTACACGAGCACTAACTAAAATATTGAACAATTCACCAGCCACGGTGCGCTTGCGCAGCACCCGTTAAGGGACGACTCCGATCAATTCAATACCGGTTAATCCCTATTTCATTTCGCGCGGATCTTTGCCGATGCCCAGTGAAGTAGGTGAGATGATATTGCTATGTCCGAGTTCTATCTTGACACTATCACCTGAGAAGCTTTGGTTGTCTATGTTAATAATTTTGTTGGCTAAAATAAATTCTCCTAACAGGGTTCCATTTATCCACACTTTAGTTTTTTCATCGCCGTTAAAATAGTTTCCTTTGAATCTGATGGCTTTGCAGGGCTTTTCCGGTTTTGCAAACTGGAAGAGTGATTTTTTTCCAAGAGACCAGATTCCCCAATCTTCTTGATCGCTCCAACCCGTAGTTACCAGATATTTTACTAAAACTACTTTTTTAATGGGTGTATTTAACGGCATGATTGCCCGTCAGATAAGAATACATCATTCAACCGTGAGCAAAATAATCAAAGGGGTGAGATAAAACCGTATTGTCAAGACCTGACCCCAGCCTTTTCTTCGGGCGGTAATGTTGGATGACCTTTCGCTTCATAAATGGAGTAGTTTTCGTGCGATGCCTGGGCTGGAAATCGCACCTGACTGGTTATCCGTAACCTGGGTACTCGGTCAGTTTGGCGACGTTTTTAACGCAAGTCAGTTCAAATTTATCGAGTTCGTGCATCAAGGTTTAAAGCGTCCCTCTCCGTGCTTAGAATTAAAAGGACAAATATTGCTGGGCTCTGACCAATTTGTATCTCAACTCAAGCATCGTCTCAACACGATGATCCTCGAGAAAGAAATATAATCCCGACTAAAGGCCGGAAAATGAAAATATAGAGAGGAGAGTTGAACAGCATCGTGCTCTCCGGGTTATTTAAATTATGTTATTTAATTATGACTGATCATCGCAATCGGGTCAAAGCATTCAATGGTTGATAATTGAATCTCAAATGAAAATTTTCTACCTCTGATGAATTTTATGGGTACTTCAAGAGCAGCCTTCGCTTTGAACTCGCGAGTGCAAACATCCTCTGCTTCCATTCGCTTATTTTTGCTTATCCTTATTTAACAGTTCACCTCGATTTTGAAGTATAGTCCTAAACAATGTCTCAAATAAAATTGGTCTGCACCCAATAAGCAAATACATAATATAGTAATAGATTATTCTGCTCCATATGCCAAGCAAAATGCATTTAATCCATCCACTTAGCCTGACTAAAATCCAGACAGCTCTGATTAAATCAATTTGTTGCCTGATGCTGTGTACAATTCAAGGGACAGTGCAAAGTGCTGAGCCTACAAAATTTTTATCTTTAAAAGAACTGCGCGAGCGCGGAATTGTCATGCAGAAATGGGAAAACAGTTGCGCTTCAGCCAGCCTCGCTACGGTCATGAGCTATGCTTTTCATGACCCGATCAGTGAAACTGAAGTGACGACCGAAATGCTCAAGCATTCTGATCCTGTCAAGGTAAAAACCAATGGCGGATTTTCGATGCTCGACATGAAGAAATTTGCCGAACTGCACGGTTATCATGCAGATGCCTTCAGAAATCTGTCACTTGATGACCTGATTATTTTCAGGGCGCCGATAGTGCTGATCAATAATGAAGGCATTAATCATTATGTGGTTTTCAATGGCATTGAGGGTGACTATGTACAACTGGCTGATCCGGAGTTTGGGAATCGCCAGGTATCGATCGTAAAATTCAATAAAATATGGATGAATGGCATGGCATTTGTGCTGACAATGGAGAAATGAATATGAACAAGATAGCCCCGATGATCGTGATGTCTCTATGCATGGCCTTCTCCGTTGTTGCCGGCGCGGAGGATAATATTGATACCAAGTTGACAGTTCCTGCAGCCTGTGAAAATAATAATCAGCCGCAACTGGATGCGCAACAGAAAATCAATTTGCAGTTGCGTAAACGAATTGAAGAGCTCGAGAGAAAATTGGCTTCCTACGGACAACCCGCTGACTTGTCCGCTAAAGTGCTGGATATCAACGCCAGGCAACCCGAACTTAAAAGCGCCAGCACGGATGAACTTAGTGCGATTGAACAAACCTTGCTCACCAAAGGCGTCGTTTTATTGCAGAATAACAGCTACCGTTTTAGACCCGGCGTGTCTTGGAATCATTACGGGAAGGGTTCAAATCGCGAAGACGTATATAGTGAAACTCTTGCGCTGGAGGCAGGGTTACCTTGGGAAATGATGGCTTCCATACAGATTCCTTATGTACAGAAAAACTATTATGACGGTACGAATAAGGGCTTTGGCGACCTATCTTTGACATTGAGCAAGCAGTTGTTAAGTGAAACGGACAATCACCCATCC
>CAIRBC010000494.1 GCA_903876685.1 uncultured Nitrosomonadales bacterium
AAGGCAATGCCGTCGATCACTGAGATGATATCCACCGAGGTTAGTGCCTATCTGGCGAAGTTAAAAGCACCTGCAGGCAAAGAAGCACAATTCAAAGAGTTGGTGGAAACATGGGCAGCCTTCAAGAAGACGCGTGAGTCGGAATTGGTGCCGGCCATTTTGAAGGGCGAAGAAGATAAAGCGCAAAGTATCGGCGGTGGTATTCAGAAAGAACGCATTAGTCGTTGTATGGCGTTGATCGCTGAATTGGATAAATGAGACACTAACTACCGGCTATTGAGGGGTAAAGGCGCGAGTTTGAGGTGGCTTTTCTTAAAGGTCACCCAAACAACAAAATGATTTAAAGCCTGCTTGCTTATTTTTCATCGGGTATGACTTGCTGATTATCGGGTGACTTGCCCGCGATCACGCCCAGACGCTGTTTGAGTGAAAGCAGGGGTTTGTCGAACAGCAAGTTGTAATACATGGTATTGCTCATCACTTTTTTTACATAATCGCGCGTTTCATCGAACGGGATGGTCTCGGCATAAATCGCCCCATCCAGCGCTTTGTCACCTCGCCAATGCCGCGCGCGTCCAGGTCCCGCATTGTAGGCAGCCGAGGCCAGCACCGGACTCCCGCCAAACCAGGACAATACGGTTTTCATGTAATAAGTGCCCAAACGCAGATTGGTATCGACCTGACTGATCAGCGTCCGGTCATAGTGTTTCAAACCCAGCTTTTTGGCAATCCAGCGCGCCGTAGCCGGCATCACCTGCATCAACCCTTGTGCTCCCACACCAGATTTGGCGGCCGTGACAAAACGGCTTTCCTGTCGCATCAAACCATAAACCCAAGCCTCATCCAGTTCATATTCTTTGATATGCGTCCGCAACAATTCGCGATAGGGTGCCAGATAACGCAAACTCAAATCATGCACGTTGACCGTCTTGTCTGCTGCGCTGATGGCGCGATCATACATTTCATTATTTTTTGCAATTTCTGCCGCCGTAATTAATTCCTGATCGCTAAAATTGCGTGTCGCCCAACTCCATTCCTTCGTCGCCTCATAACGCATATCCATGTTATACAGCGCCAGCGTGCGTTTGATACCCGGCAATGCCAGTATCGCTGCGATTTCCTTCTTACCCGGTTTAAAGCCTGCAACCGCACTTTGCGCCGGCAAACCAGTCAACTCCTCAGCCGCCAGTTGCCCGTAGAAGCTGTACTCTCGTGCCAAAGGCGCGAACTGCAATCGAGCCTCTGCAACCTTGCCGGTAGCCTGCAACGCATACGCTTTCCAGTATTGCCAGGCCGCTTCATGCTGCTGCGCCTCCTGCATCCCATTGACACCAACCAGCACTTCCGTCCAGTTCATTTCGCGCAAAGCAGCCCTGACACGCCATGCCGCTTGCTGTTCATTGAGTGAACCGGCTGATTTGAACCATTGCAGCGCACGACTATCCAGTTTACGCGCTGCCTCGTAACCCAGCCAACTGTAAAAATATTGCTGTTCCTCAATGTTGAAGAGGGTAGCAATTTTTTTCCAGTGCTCGAGTGCCAGATCAGGTGACTGCCGAGCCAGACGAAGCAATGCAAAAAGCGCTATGGCTCGCTGACCCTGATGCAGCTTTACCATTTGCAGACTATCCAGATAGCGGCCAGGATTGTTGGCAGCCTTATCCAAAACTGGAACCGACACCCCCAGTTTTTCAGCAAGATCTCTGGCAAGGCTGACATTGCCTGCCTCCAAAGCAAGTCTGAATCTTTGCCAGATTTCCGGCACCCCAATAATCTCTGCCGCTATCGCAGCCTCGAACAAGGGATCGCAACTATAAGGACGATCCCTGCCGCTAAGCCACAATTTGACGACTTCTTTCAACGCAGCTTGTCCCTGACTATGTACGCGGGATTGAATCGCATAACACAAAAGCTCGGTATCCTCGTTAACCAGACGCGGATATTCGGTGTCAAACAAATCCCATTGATGTTTCATACCCAATATCTTCAACCATTCGCCGCGTAATTTGTCGATTAGCGGCGTGTCATCGGGACGGGAGAGAAATTTTCTTACCAGCTCCGGATCGGCCTGATTCAGCCCCAGACGCAAACGGTAATAGCTGACATAGACTTCCAGGGGGGAGTTTTTCAAACGTTGCGCGTAATTTTCCAGCTTATCCGCATTGCCTGCACGAAAGGCATCATGCGCCGCGACAAATACGGAAGCCTCGTCCGCTAACGCCGACGTGGCAATCAACAGTAATAAGTAAAAGAAAAACCTCATCTTGAATATTGCCAGAAAGCGCGGAGCATAGCACAGGCGGTTGCAGGAACAGGCGAACACAAAAATTTTTGACATTAATCAATCAACAAGTTCAGTTTTCTGGCGAGCCACCGGGTAGTCGTCGCCTGAATCAAAATGGTCATCAGTATCGCGATGAAGGTGACCGACGCAATTATATCTGCACACGGTGCTTTCATCCCTACCAGCATTCCGGCCAGTGCACCTGGAATCACCCCCGTTTCACGCGTCCAGCAGATGAATAGCAACTCATTCAAACGCCATTTGGCGCGCCTGTCCGGCAAGGCGCATAGCAATACCGTGACTGGACGCGCGACCAGCATGAATATGCTGACCAGCGCCACCCCCCCGTAAAGATACTGGTTCATCTGACTGAAATTCACCTGAGCACCCAGCAAGATAAAAATGAAGAGTCGCATGATGAAGGCAGTCGTCGTTACAAAATCCTGCAGCTGACTATTTTCCTGCTGACCTCGCTTAAAACCTAGCGCTTCCTGATTGCCCAGCATGATGCCAAAAACGAACACCGCCATGAAACCGCTGGCCTGAAAGCCGTCGGCCGTCATATATGCCCCTATCACCGCCATCAGCGTAACCACAGACGCGTATTCTGCAAGGAAGGCATATTTTTCATGCGCGATTGAAAATGCGACTGCATAGCCCAGTGCTGCACCGACCATTATTCCTAGCAGTGACTGCCGGAGCAGCTCCAATAAGGCACTGCTCAGGGAAAATTCACCCGTTCCGAGTGCTACATTCAGTACCGCAAAGGTGACAATCGCACCCATCGCATCATTAAAGGCGGATTCACTCATGACAGTCTGTGCCACACGCTCTCTAATTCGCACCTGCCTGAAGATAGGCACCAGCGTTGCCGGGTCGGTAGAAGCGATTACCGCACCCAGCAGCAAGGCTGCGACAGGCGCCATGCCGAGCAACCAGTAAGCAACCAGACCGGTGATGCTGGCGGTAATCAGCACGCCTAGCGTAGATATCAGCAATAGGGTGATCCATACCTGTTTGAGCACCTTAAGGCGAATTGATGCGCCACCATCAAACAGGATATAACTGGAGCCGAAAATCAGAATCAACTGGTTCAAGGCTGAATCGGCCGGCAGATATACCAGGTTGAATATGCCCGGACCAAGCAATATCCCCGCAATCAGTAGCAGAACGACATCCGGGATGCGTGCCAGCCGGGCAAGCAGACCACACAAGGCGCCGGTAGCGAGCACGGCTCCAAACATCAGCAGCATATGTTTGGCGAGTTGCAAAGATGCAGAAGACTCCATTAATCTACCCTTGAAATGCAGCTTGAATTCGATCATCCGAAAGCACTACTTTAGCAAAAAAGCATCATTCGTGCTTGACGTGACATTATCAGCACAGATAGAATTCCCGACTATTTAATTCAGGTAAAAAACGATGAGTACCGATATCCAGCAACGCATACACCAACAAGTCACCACCCATAAGGTAGTGTTATATATGAAAGGCACGCCACAATTTCCCCAATGCGGGTTTTCCGCAACCGCGATACGCATCCTGAATGCCCTTGGGGTCAAGGATCTGTATACGGTAGATGTGCTACAGGATGCTGAAATAAGACAGGGAATCAAGGACTATGCCAACTGGCCTACCATTCCGCAGCTTTATATCAACGGTGAATTCACCGGCGGATCGGACATCATGTCCGCGATGCACAAGAATGGCGAACTCAAACAATTGCTGGAAGGTATCTGACAGAAATTCCGGCTCATACCAGGGAAGTCGCCTGAAATTTGCATATTTCCCAAAAAATATATATGCATTTAGACATATATGCAAGCAGGGAGCGTAGGGTTATAGTTTGTAGCGAGTGTTGAGCAAGAGCATTCGCGTCATTCAATACTCTCCTCCTTGAGGGCGATCCTTGATCGCCCTTTTTTTCGGTCAGATTGCGGCTCGTGCTCTTGCGATAGCGGCTTGCACCTGCAAGGGGGCTGTGCCGCCGATATGGTTGCGCGAGGCCAGAGAACCTTCCAGCGAAAGCACCTGATAAACATCAGCGCTGATCAGGGGCTGAAATTGTTGCAATTCATCCAGTGCAATATCCACCAGATCGCAACCGCGTTTTTCGGCATAGCGCACTGCCAGCGCCACCGCCTCATGCGCGTCGCGAAATGGCAAGCCTTTCTTGACCAGATAATCGGCCAGGTCGGTAGCTGTCGCATAACCTTGCAATGCCGCGCGTTTCATCGCTTCCGGTTTGACCTTTATCCCGCCGATCATGTCGGCGTAAATACGCAGCGTCTGGGTCAGTGTTTCCACCGTGTCGAACAACGGTTCCTTGTCTTCCTGATTGTCCTTGTTATAGGCCAGAGGCTGACCCTTCATCAAGGTGAGCAGAGCGATCAGATGACCGTTGACGCGCCCGGTTTTTCCTCTGACCAGTTCAGGCACGTCCGGGTTTTTTTTCTGCGGCATGATGGAGGAGCCGGTACAAAAACGGTCGGCGATGTCAATAAAACCAAAACGCGGGCTCATCCACAAGATCAACTCCTCGGAAAAGCGCGATAGATGCGTCATGATCAACGCCGCACAGGCGGTGAATTCAATCGCAAAGTCGCGATCCGAAACCGCATCCAGCGAATTTTCACATACCCCGTCAAAATGCAGCAATGCTGCCACCATTTCGCGGTTGATCGGATAACTGGTTCCGGCCAATGCGGCTGCTCCCAGCGGCAGGCGGTTCACACGGCGACGCGTATCTGATAAACGTTCCGCATCACGCTTCAACATCTCGTAATAGGCCATCAAATGATGCGCGAAACTGACCGGTTGCGCCACTTGCAAATGCGTGAAACCGGGCATGATGGTTTGCGTGTGTCCTTCTGCCAGATCCAGCAAAGCCTTTTGCAGAGACCGGATCAGCAGTACAAGGTCGTCAATCGCACTGCGCAGATACAACCGGACATCGGTCGCCACCTGATCGTTGCGTGAACGTCCGGTATGCAGCCGTTTTCCGGCATCGCCAACCAGCACCGTGAGCCGCTTTTCAATATTCAGATGCACATCTTCCAGATCCAGTGACCAGATAAATTTGCCGTCTAAAATTTCCGCCTCAATTTCAAGCAGACCACGCCGGATATCCGCCAAATCCTGCGCGCTGATAATGCCGCAAGCCTCCAACATTTGCGCATGTGCCCGTGAACCCTGTATATCATGCATTGCCAATTTGTAGTCAAATCCTACAGAAGCCGTGTATCGTTTCACCAATTCCGCCACTGGTTCCGTGAATCTTCCTGACCAGGTATCTTTATCTTGCATCGTAGCCCCCACTTGCCCCAGAATGAGGCATGAAAAACGGTAAGATTTACCGAAATGAATAAATCTCACAGTATAAGACATAATGCGCTGCCCGATGCATTGCCCAATTTTCGCAATCTGGGCGTGACCCTGCGTATTTTGTTAGTTAGCAACTGCCTGGGACTGCTGCAAGCACAGCTTCAAGCCAACAGCTGGGCGGAAGTGCCACTGCGCATGATGCAAAATGCGACTCTGTTAACGCCCATTCTGCTGAGCACGCTACTCATTCTATGGACTGTGCAACCCTGGCTGAACCAGCTTTGCTATCGCAACGGTTTTTTGGCAGTCAATGCGTTGGTGTTATTGTTGACGTTAGGCATTTATCAGTTGGGTGGAGAGTTATATCAACCTCAAGCTTACGGCGACCTGTATTTTGATGAAGTGCGCAATGCGCTGTATAGCTTACTGGTGACAGGGATATTGTTGCTGTATTTTCACCTGCGTAGTCAAATATTGTCGCACGCCTTGCATGAGGCGCGTTTGCAGGTGCTGCGCGCTCGCATCAGGCCGCATTTTCTGTATAACACGCTGAATGCGGTGTTGGGTATCGTGCGCTCACAACCCAAAAAGGCGGAGGCTGCACTGGAAGATATGGCAGATTTGTTCAGGATGGCGATGTCTGAGGCGCATGACCTGGTGCCGTTACGCCAGGAAATCGTGCTATGCAAACAGTATCTTGCACTGGAACAATTGCGCATGGGCGACAGGCTGCAGGCAGACTGGCAAATTCAGGATATGCCGGATGACGCGCTGATTCCACCGTTACTGTTACAGCCACTGCTGGAAAATGCTGTCTATCATGGCCTAGAACCCTTACCCGAAGGCGGGTGCATCAGCATTCTGATGCGCTGCAGCGCTAACCAACTGCGACTCAGCATTAGCAATCCTTGTGCGGTGATGCATACCGTTCATGAAGGTCACGCAATGGCGTTGCAGAATATACGCGAACGGCTGGCGCTTTTGTTCGATGTCGAAGCAAACTATCAGGTCGAATGCGGCAAGGATTATTATCGTGTCGAAATAACGCTTCCTTTTATGAAGGATTCTCACCTATGAGTACACAGCCCCTGCGCATCTTCATCGTCGATGATGAGCCACCCGCTCGCCTCCGTCTGCACGACCTGCTGGAAGATTGTAGCGAACTGTTACCGCTGGAAGTGGTAGGCGAAGCCGCGAATGGCAAAGAGGCACTGGACAAGCTGAGCATAACACCGGTAGATGTGGTGTTGCTGGACATTCGTATGCCGCTGATGGACGGGATAGAATTGGCGCAGCATCTCAACAGCCATCCTGGAATTACTTTAAACGAGTCGGTAAAGTGGCCGCCGGTGATTATTTTTACCACCGCTTATGACGACTATGCGCTCAAGGCGTTTGAGCTGCACGCCATTGATTATTTGTTGAAACCGATCCGTCTGAAACGGTTATTTGAGGCGTTGAGCCGGGCACGCCAGGCTATTCCTCTGCAAGTATTGCGCGAACTGTTGCCTGAACCGCGCAAATTTCTGTCAATCCACGAACGCGGCCATATCTTCCTGGTGCCCATCGAGCAAGTGCTATTTTTTCGCGCCGAATTGAAATACATCAGCGTGCGCACCATCGAACGTGAATACCTGCTCGAAGAATCACTCACGGCGCTGGAAAGAGAATTTGCAACCCGCTTTATACGCATTCATCGAAACTGCATCATCGCAAAAGAATCCATAGCAGGCTTCGAGAAATGCTGCAACGAGGATGGCGATGGCAGCGGATGGATGGTCAAACTCAAGGGACTGGAGGAGGCGCTCCCCATCAGTCGCCGGTTACAGCATCTGGTCAAGGAATATGGAAAACCCTGAGTAGGGGATAGGGGATAGGAAATTCAAGCACACAAGGGGGAGAGGAAATTCAAGCACACAAGTCAATATATTTTCGGCGACCATGCCCCGAGTCGATCCCATTCTCATCATCGAATCCCTGAAAAAGTCTTCACTTCGTCTTCCGCATCCCCGAAAAGCCAGTAATTTTCTGAAAACCTGCC
>CAIRBC010000495.1 GCA_903876685.1 uncultured Nitrosomonadales bacterium
CCTTCAACAGCGAACTGGTTTTTCAATGTGATGTCGGCAACGACCACGAAATCACGCAACTCTTCACCGATTTATCACTACACTGGGAAAAATTTGATGGCTTCGTACATTCCATCGCCTACGCACCGCGTGAAGCGCTGGACGGAGACTTCCTGGACGGCTTCAGTCGCGAAGCTTTCCGCGTCGCCCACGATATTAGTGCCTACAGCTTTCCAGCCATGGCCAAAGCAGCCTTACCGATGCTGGAAGGGCGCAATGCAGCGCTGTTGACCATGAGTTATCTGGGTGCGGTGCGCACCATGCCGCATTACAATGTGATGGGGATGGCCAAGGCCAGTCTGGAAGCCAGCGTGCGTTATCTGGCGATGCAACTGGGTGGCAAGGGGATACGCGTCAACGGAATTTCTGCCGGGCCGATCAAGACACTGGCGGCGGCCGGTATCGCGGATTTCAGCAAATTGCTAAGCTATAACGAAAAAAACTCCCCCCTCAAACGCAATGTCACCATCGAAGAAGTCGGCAATGCGGCGGCATTTCTGTGCAGTGATCTGGCAAGCGGCATTACCGGCGAAATCAGCTATGTGGACGGCGGCTTCAACACCACCGCACTGGGTAGTACGGAAGCCTGATCCGCCAAACTTCCCTTTCGAAGCACCTCCAGGGCGAGTCTTGTCTGCTCCAGCGCCTTTGCAATAATTGCACGCGGAGCGCCAATATTCATGCGCATGAAGCCGCTCCCGGCTGCGCCAAACAGGGTTCCAGGACTCAGTCCCACACCGGCTTCCTGCACGAAAAAATGCTTCAAGGCTTTGTCACTCAAGCCTAACTGACGACAATCCAGCCATAACAGATAAGTCCCTTCAGGCTCAATGAGCACGATGCCGGGCAAATGCTTAACCAGATAATCCCGGACAAAATCGAGGGTCGCCTGCAGATAGACCAACAGGCTTTCCAACCAGCGTTCGCCTGCCACATAGGCGGCCTCAAAAGCCACGATACTGAAGGGATTGCACGCCTGCACATGCAGTTGCTCAAAAGCATTTTTTAGTGCCCCCCGCTGTAAGGAATCCGGTACCACCAGCGCGGCCAGTCCGAGTCCGGGGATATTGAAAGTCTTGCTGGGAGCGAGCGCTGTGATCACCGAATCACCCTCGCCGGCGAGTGTCGCCAATGGGCTATGGCGGATTCCCGGATAAATCAAATCGGCATGAATTTCATCTGACAATACAATCAATTGGTGCCTGTGTGCAATCTCCAGAACCCGTTCCAACTCGCTACGCGTCCAGACGCGTCCGACCGGATTATGCGGACTGCACAGTAACAACAGGCGCGCGCCTTGTGCGGCACATTGCTCCAGATGCTCAAAGTCGATGTGATAGCGCCCCTGTTGCAGCAGCAGCGGGTTGTGTACCAACTCCCGCCCGGTGGTAGTAACGCAGGAATAAAACGGAGCATAGACCGGTGTCTGTACAATCACCCTGTCACCAGGTTGTGTAACGGCAAGCACCGTGGCATGCAGTGCAGTTACCACGCCCGGGCAAAATAACAGCCATTCCCGCTTGATCTCCCAGCCATTGCGCTTTTTCATCCAGGACAAAATTGCGTCTATCATGCTATCCGGATAAAGCGTGTAGCCATAAACCGGGTGACTGGCACGCTCGACCAATGCACGGGTAATCTCCACCGGTGCGGCAAAATCCATATCGGCTACCCACAGCGGAATCAACTCAGTCCGACCAAACAGCGCCGGTGCGCCGTCATATTTGACGCTGGCCGTGCCGGTACGACTGATGGGGGTATCGAAATCAAAGCTCATCGGATTCGTTCCCAAAAGGTGAGCTGGGAAGTGCTATGCTGGAATTTCCGACTGGTTTCGCGAAGCACAAAAGCAACCTCGCCAGGCGCTTTGATCAACTTGAAGTGTGTGGAAAGAATTTCTTTTAACCCGTCCAGCGTGGTGAAATTTTCCCCGTTTTTCTTGTAACCGCCAATCCATTCTTCAGGCTTGGTATATTCTGCAAGCCAGGTACACGGTGTGGCAATCATTAACAGACCACCCATGTTCAGGCGCTCGTGTACCGACTGCAAAAATTTCGCCGGACTATACAGCCGGTCAATCAGGTTGGCTGCCAGAATCAAATCATAGCCGCAAAAATGTGGCTTGAGATTGCAGGCATCCCCCTGGAAAAATTCCACCCGGTCGCGAGTTGCGGTCAAGCCCAGCTCAGAGAGTTTACGTTCACGATAGGCGACCAATTCCCCTTCAATGGTCATGGTGTAACGTGCCACACCCTGCCCTGCCAATTGAACGGCCAGATCGATAAAGCGCGCCGAAAAATCGATCCCGGTAACTTTTTCAAAGTGCAGCGCCAGCTCAAAACTGGCACGCCCGACCGAACAACCCAGATCCAGTGCTCGCAACTTTGGCTTGTCGCCAAGCGCGTCTATTGCAAGCTGCGCCAGTGTTTTGGGAAAGTTTGCAACGCCATAATATTCATCGCCGTAATGAAATTCGGCATATTCAGAAAGCTGCTTGTCCGTTTCGTAAACGGCAGCCGCCGTTACCGGTATATCAGTTCCAGTCACATAGCGAAAACCGGCATGCTGAAAAAAATGACGGCGAAACGCATAGCGTGCCGAACTCAAGGCTTCATTACCACAGGAAATCCAGGACCCTCCTTTGAACAGATTGTGGCGCGTATCAAAGGTCGGGGTAGTGAAATCATCATAAAGCGGATGCACGGCAAAACCGTCAAAAGGATAGATCGGCGTTTCGGTCCATTGCCAGACATTGCCAGTCACGTCATATAATTTTCCTTGCAAAAACCGATTAACCGGACAGGCTGAGGCATCATGATCCAGATGAATATTGGCGGGAGCAAGCGCATCAATGCCTGGTTCAGACAGTCCGGAATCATCATACAGGCGATGCCACTCATCTTCGGTTGGCAGGCGTACCGGCTTTCCGCTCTGCTGTTTTTTCCAGTTACAAAAGGCTTTCGCTTCATGATAATTAACTTCGACCGGCCAGTCCCACGGCATCAAAATTTCTTCCAGCATCAGCCTCAGTCGCCAGCCCGCAGAGTCCTTTATCCAGAAAGTGGGGTATTCAGCCTGCGCAAAGTTTTTCCAGGCCAACCCTTCGGCTTCCCAGTATTGCACATCCGCATAACCGCCTGCCTCGACAAAGCACAAAAATTCGCTATTGCTGACTAGAAACTGGCTAGCCTGAAAAGCAGAAACGAACGCCTCATGTACCCCATATTCATTGTCCCAGCCATAGTAGCCGTCATTTTTCCCCAGCAAAACCCTGCCTGCCAGAATATCAATCAGCGTATTTTCGGGGGCGACACCACTCTTTTTGCAGGGTTGCCATGCTGGATGATTTTTCACATAGGACAGTTTATGCTGGCGTATCAGCACCGAAGAGGTTTCCAGATGAATCCTTTCATGTTCGATGCCCATCAGTATCGGCCACCAGGAACTGTCCCAGCTAATAGGCAAGGTCAAGGGCATTTGGCTAATCAGTTCATCGACCCGTGCGCGCACCTCGTCCCGGTAGGCTCTGACTTCGGTCACGGAGGGCCAGTCATAATGCGCATCATTCAGATCATCCCAGCTCATTTCGTCTACCCCCACCGCAAACATCGCCTCAAAACGGGGATTGATACGCGCTGAAATAATATTTGCAATCAGTAATTTGTTAATGAAGAAGGTAGCCGTATGACCAAAATAGAAAATAAGCGGATGGCGCAGCGGAATCGGCTTCTGATAATAAGCCTCATCCACCGCCAGCGTTTCAAACAAGCACTCGTAGCGATCAAAGGTCTGATGAAAATAATTGCGTATTTCAGCACGCTTCAGCAGCGGATCCGGGCCCTTAAGCTCGGGTGTGCGCTGAAAAAGCCTGGGAAACTTCTCGTCTTGCAGGGAATAATTTGGCATATCGGTCAGTTTTGCGATTTTCAGAGATTTATTATGACATGATCTCTAGTAGAATTTCACACTCTATGTAGCTCATCCCGGTAAAATCTTGATTAATTTTGTCACATTTCACCAGGCGTTACTTTACTTTCAAACAAACGTTTGATACGCTTGTTTCAGAACAAACCCTTCAACTGAATAAATTATCCATAAAGCACAAGACAATGGCAACTCCAACCACACCTTTACTCTGCACATTTGTTTTAACTGTCTTGCTGACCGGCTGCAATCATGGTAACGACAAAGCCCCGCCCACTGCGGGAATGCCGCCTCCAGAGGTGGAAGTCATCACCGTCAGTGCCGCAAACGAAACCCAGACCCAAGACCTGCCGGGTCGCTTGCAGGCGTATCGCACCGCACAGGTGCGCGCCCGGGTCGAAGGCATCATCGAGAAGCGCCTGTTCCAGGAGGGTAGCGATGTAGCGGCGGGTACCTCACTATTCAAGATCAATGCGCGCACCTATCTTGCGACTGCCGAGTCCGCCAAAGCGGATCTAAAACTGGCACGCCTGACGCTGGATCGTTACAAGCCGTTACTGGAAATAAAAGCGGTCAGCCAGCAGGAATATGATCAGGCGATCGCTAAAGTAAAACAGGCGGAATCAGCCTTGGCTCGAGCCGAGGAAGATCTGGAAAACGCCAGCGTCCCGGCCGCCATTTCCGGACGGATCGGTCGCGCGCAGGTGACTGAAGGGGCACTGGTCGGCAAGGGTGACGCGACCCTGTTGGCGACCATAGAGCAGCTCAATCCGATCTATGCCAATTTCACGCAAGCCGGCGCCGATATGCTGCGCCTGAGACTCGCCTTCAAGGCTGGAAAATTAAAGAAAGCAGACTCCACCAAGGTGGAGTTATTGCTGGAAGACGGCACTGTCTACCCGCTGCCAGGCAAACTTTATTTTACCGACTTGGCTGTCGATCAGAGCACAGGTGCCGTTTCCTTGCGCGCTGAATTTCCCAATCCTGCACGAGACTTGCTGCCTGGCATGTTCGTGCGCATCCGTTTCCCCGAGGCTGAGGCGCTAAACGCACTAAAAGTTCCCCAGCGCGCGGTGCAATCCAATCCGCAAGGACAATTCGTAATGGTGGTCGACGCTGAAAGCAAGGCAGTCATGACTCCAGTAAAAACCGGCGGCATGACCGGCAGTGATTTCATCATCACAGAAGGACTGAAAGACGGTGCACAGGTCATCGTTAACGGCCTGCAAAAATTCCGTCCGGGAAGCGTCATCAAGGCCGTGCCATGGAATGCCCCAACCGCCGCCAAGCCGGCAGAAAGTAAATAAGGCTCTCCATGTTCGCAAAATTCTTTATAGACCGGCCTATTTTTGCCTGGGTAATTGCGCTGATCATCCTGCTGGGCGGCGTACTGGCTTTCAAGAGCCTGGCCGTTTCAGCCTATCCGTCAGTAGCCCCGCCCGCACTAACCATTACCGTCAATTATCCCGGTGCCTCGGCACAGGTCATCGAAGAGACCGCGGTCGCGCTGGTCGAGCAGGAAATGAACGGTATCGAGCACCTGCTATACATGGAGTCCGCCTCGGAATTGGGCACCGGCAATATCACGCTGACCTTTGAAGCCGGCTCCAATCTGGATCTGTCCTCGGTAGAGGCACAAAACCGCATCAAACGCGTAGAAGCGCGCCTGCCCGAAGACATCCGGCGACTAGGCATTACCGTTACCAAAACGGCGCGTAACTATGTCATGTTCGTCGCACTTTTTTCACCCGACAAGAGCCTCGATGAAGTCGCACTGGGCAGTTATGCGACGGCCAGCGTGCTAGATAGTCTGCGGCGCGTGCCAGGCGTGGGTGAAGTGCTGCTATTCGGCACAGAATACTCGATGCGTTTATGGCTGAAACCTGAAAAACTGCATGCTTACAATCTCTCGCCCTCCGATGTAGCCAATGCAGTGCGCGCACAAAATGCGGAACTGGCCACCGGCGAACTGGGGCAACTTCCCTCTGCACCCAACCAGCAGATCAATGCAGTCATTGTGACTAAAAGCCGGTTATCCACGCCTGAAGAATTCGGCAACATCATCGTGCGCACCAATCCGGACGGTTCCACCCTGAAGGTCAGGGATGTCGCACGGGTCGAGCTAGGTGCTCAGGATTATGCACGCTCTGCCCGTATCGACGGACAACCGACTGCTGCCATGGCGGTTCGTCTGACGCCAGGCGCCAATGCGCTGGATACCGTCAAGGGGGTCAAGGCGAAAATGACCGAACTTTCCACCTTTTTTCCCAAGGGGGTCAACTGGGCGGTGCCTTATGACACTTCCAAGTTTGTCGATATTTCCATCAAGGAAGTCCTGCTGAGTCTGGCCGAAGCACTGCTGCTGGTCGTGCTGGTAATGTTTGTATTCCTCGGTAACTGGCGCGCCACCCTGATTCCGGCTATCGTAATTCCGGTGGCACTCACCGGAGCATTGGTAGGACTTTATCTGCTGGGATATTCAATTAATGTGCTGACGCTGTTTGCGATGGTGCTGGCAATCGGCATCGTGGTGGACGATGCGATTGTGGTGGTGGAGAACGTC
>CAIRBC010000496.1 GCA_903876685.1 uncultured Nitrosomonadales bacterium
GAAATTCTATGGCACTACAGCGCCACTTTCAAAGTACGTAAAAATATATAATCGTTAATATTCAGATAGTTGAAAATTTCACCCGATTAAATTGGATTTGAAATAAACAGTATTACTGTTTTTGGTGTTAAAGTCCGGCTAGAGCAATTGCAGCGCGATCATGAGCCGGCACAGTTGACATTGCTGCAACGCACAGATGTCTTGATAGATGGTGTCTACCGTCAAGATAAAAACGATGATATCGGTCTGCGTGGCTCGGATAACCAGCGCATACACTTTTTAAGCGGTGCCTATACAGAGCAGTCTGCCTTATTTACGCTAGCGACACGCCGTATGGAGTTTCACATAAGTGGCGATGCTGAGGTCTTGATGGTTGGCATCCCGCCGCGTAAGTTGGCTGAATCCTTCAATTCATTTTTAAAGCCGATCCTATAATAATGACTTCCTCACCTTTTGATAATTATCAAAAACGTATATTTCTCTGTCATGGCAATACCCGCGACAAATATATGCTGGCTAATGGCTTTCCGGTGAATTTTGATGAGCTGTTGTTTCTGCACTTAAAGGAGCGCGACTATCATCCGGTGTTGCTTTACTCTCATCACGGCTTGTACTTTTACGATGTCGCCTCACGTGATTGGTTTCTTAAGGCTGCCCCCATTGCAACCACACCAGACCCAACCCAAGCCAGCCCGTCTAACAGGGTCGACGAAATCCACCGCCTAGCACTTTCTCCCGATGCCACACCTGATCCACACGAGCCAGCAAACGAAGCGTTGCGCGGGCCTCAGCCAAAACTGGTTCTAGGCCCGGGTGGCTTGAGTTTTCGCAATAAAACCCCTACAGCCACCGGCTCTGCATCCTCAATTAGCGCACCCCATTCCGGTCGTTTGTTGTATAAAGATGTGGCTAAACTCAGTGAAATACAAAGTGTATTACGCCGCTTGATGGCTGAAACCAAACATGGCGCCGTTGTTTTTGATGGTGATTATTTGCCGGATTTCAGCCTGGACGGGGCGTCGATGCAGCAGTTTCGCGGCTTGTTGGAGCGGGATTTACGCCAACTGGATGTGGATAATCGCATGATTGTCATTTTCATTTCCGGGTTGACAGGGACGCATCTTGCAGAAAATTTATCCCGCAACAAACCTGTATTGAATTTTTTATATCAACTGGATGCGCAAGGCAAACCTGTGGGTATAGCTTCAACAATCCAATTGGCCAGTCCGGGGTGTGATGAAGTTGCCGCGTTGATTGATTATTATCGCTTACAAAAAAACTTGCAAGTGGAATGGGCAAGCTTGAAGCGTCATATCACCATTTTAACCGGTTATTTGAAATCCGATGCCATGGGAATTGACCAACTGGACTTACATCTGAATAACTTATGCAATCAAACATCAATCCAGCCTATTTTAACAACAACACAAGTGCAAAAGATCACCCAGCAGAATCTGGCTACAAAATCGGCCAGTGAACGTTTAGCAGAAATGGTAGGCATGGATGAATTAAAGCAAAAATTGCAGTCCAATATTAATTATTATCAAAGTTGGCATTCATCGCAAAAAATACGCCTTGCAGCGGAGTCGGTCACGGCACTGGATCGTTTGTATCACCCGCCCAAACAAGGGCCCGTTGAATCTTTGCATATCGCCCTGATGGGCAATCCAGGCACGGGGAAAACCACGGTTGCCGAAATAATCGGGGAAATTTATCGTGACGCGGGTGTATTGGAAACCGGGCATACCGTCAAAGTAACCAGAACTGATTTAGTGGCAGGCTATATAGGACAGACCGCGATTAAAACCCGTGAAAAAATTGAACAGGCGCGCGGGGGGGTATTATTTATCGATGAAGCTTATAGTCTGGTGCAGGATGAAAATGATGCTTTTGGTAGGGAAGCCTGCACCACATTGCTTGAAGCCATGACTGCATTAAAATCTGAGTTGATGGTCATTGTTGCGGGTTATCCGGCTGAAATCAAGCAACTCATAAAAAGCAACCCTGGCTTTGACTCGCGCTTTGATACCAAGATCACTTTGCCTGATCTGCTGCCGGAACAGTTGATGAACGTATTTTTACAACAATGTATACAGCATGAACCGACGATTGATTTGACGTCGGCATTGAAAGCAGCCTTGCCGGATTTTTTCAAGGAGCTTTACACCAGTCGCGCTGAGGATTTTGCCAATGCCAGAACAGTGATAGATCATATTTTCAGGCCCATGGTAAAAAATTTGTTTCACAAACCGCTTGATGTACTTAAGCCGCAAGCCGATATAACACATATACCAGTATCCTATCAAAAACTGTTCAGCGATGCCCAACAGCAAAAAAAACCTGCACCATTAGTTGAATTGAATGCATTGATCGGTTTGAATGGAGTAAAGCAGCAAATCACGAAGTTAATTGCCGAGCTTGAAAATGACCTGGCTCGCAAGCAACACGGCATAGCGATTCAACCCTTGGCACCAGGTCATTATCTATTTTCTGGCAATCCCGGTACAGGTAAAACCACGGTAGCGCGACTCATGGCAAGGCAATTCAAGCATATGGGGTTATTACCCAGTGACAAGCTGATTGAACGTAGTGCCAGCGATCTGATTGGCCAATATGTCGGTAGCACTGAAAATGCAGTGAGAACATTGCTCGATGAGGCTTTGGGCGGCGTATTATTTATTGATGAAGCGCATCAGTTGGCGAATGAGCAAGGTTATGGCCAGAATGCGTTAGCACCGTTCACCGCATTCATGGAAACACATAAGCTGAATATTTGCATTATTTTTGCCGGTTATGGCGACGGTCTGAAGCGATTGTTGAGGCTGGATCCTGGCTTTAACCGGCGCTTCACCCCTATTCAATTTGATGACTTTACCGCAGCAGAATTGACCGCTACTTTTTTTCATGGTGCAGCCGAAAGTGGTTATCAGGTGTCACCAGATATTGAGCTTCGTATGCAGGCATTATTTAGCTGGATGTATGAAAATAAAGGGGAGCAATTCGGTAATGCGGGCACTACCAGACAATTGCTAGCCATGATGAAGGCTAACCTGGCGCAACGTATGCAAAAGCTGGCTGCAAACGGTGAAACGCCCACACCGGTACAACGTAATACACTGCTAATGTCCGATATCCCGAGTAATAGTGAATGCAATCACCTGTTAGGAGCCGCTTGAATGAGCAACAATCTTGCCGTAGAGATCTCTCAAAAATTCCAAAATGCCATGGAATTGAGTGGCATAGTAAGGGAGGTTGTGTTATTGAGAACCTTGAATTCAGTTTTTGAACGATATGTAACCACCGAAGATGACTGGAAATCGGCCGGCTCTTTTGAGTACCGGCAGTGGCGTGAAGAAATTAAGAAATTGCTCGATTGGCTGGAGTTTATACTGGTTACAGCAGACAGTTACGCGCAGGAACCAACCCAGCTCAGTATCACTTGCCAGAAATTGCAAACGCAATTGCAGCAAAGCGAACAGCGTCTTGTTCACTTGACCGAGCAAAAAGCAAAGCTGGAATCGCTATACGCACAAACTCAACTGACTGCCGAACAATTAGCCAGGGAAGTTGAGTTGCTGCAAACACTGGCTGACTTATTGCCCTGGCGAGAAAAGCTGCAAGCTGAATTTGGCGAAGCTCAATATCGTGCACTCAGCAATTCCAGACTGGTGGAAAATACCAAACACAAACAACAGCAATTGCGACAGCTCACCGAGGAAATTCAAAAGAAATCCGCTGATCTCGAGCAATTGCTCAAGGAAAATTTGGTTTTGCTGGATCAGGAATGGGCTGCGCTGCGCCTCGCGGTAGTTGCAAAATAACCTTAAGCCGAGCTCTCATATGACCGTAAAAATGCCGACTCCCCAGTGCCACAACCTCAATTCAAGCATAACGATTGAACAGCGTCTACGCGCTTTACTCGAACTGACTGTATCTGTGGGCTGCATCCCGCCGAATGATCAGCAAGTGCGCGCTGTATTGCATCAATTGGAGCAGCTCTATTTCCCCAGGCCTTCCTGGGCTGCCGGACTGGATGACATTCTAATCGATTGGATGGACTTGTTCCTCAATGAACGCGCCGGCTTTGAGGCACTGAGAAACCAGGCTAGCGACTTCAATTTCAATACGCTCTATTGGGCTGACGAAATTAGTCCTGAGCTAAGCTTGCAGTATCTCACACCCGATTCGTCCTTTATGCAGCATAACGGATTAATTGCCCGTGTACTGACGACGATGTTACAACAGGATATGTATATTGTACGGTTCAAGCCCGAGTATTTTGCTCTGCACAACGGCAGAATTAATTGTTCATGGGAGACATTAGGAAAAGATGCCCTAAGCATAAACCATCGACAACTCAATAAAATGGAAGTGGGTTGGATGCACGGTGCATTGCGCAAGCTGGAGTTACCCGCCAATGTGCAACCCGCGGCAATGGTAACCCATACCTTTGCCTATAATCTGTTGTATACCCTGACGCGTCTGCCAACCGCACAACATCAGGGCGCTTTGCTGGAGCAGATTGATCGGTTTCGCTTATATAATCCTTTGCTCACTTCGGAGTTGCGCAATTTTTGGCGACATTATCTGCAATTACCAACGACTAGCCTTGAGACACCGCAGGATTGCTGGCAAGCGTTTCAAACCATCGTGAGTCATCTCACTCATACCACTGCAACTGACACGGTAAAATTTGATATTGGTGGTGACAGTGTTTATGGCCGACGCAAAGGCAGTGTCGGACGCAGCACTGATAACGAAGATATTTTCTTTTATCTCGCCGAAGAAGGCGCTGCGATACTGGGTGTGGCAGATGGCGTATCCACATCGGATATAGGACGAGGACGTCTGGCAAGCCACGCAATCAAACAGGTTATAGATGATCAGGAACCCGAATTACGGCAGCAGTTGCAGCAATTTGCCAGCCAGACTGGCGACATTTCCGGACAACAGTTGCTTCTTGAGCTGTTCCAGGATTGTCAACAAGCGGTTTTAACCGAAATCAATGCGTGTGCCAGACGAACCAGGCAGGAAACAGAATCCAGGCACCCCATGTCCAGCACCCTGGTCGTCGCGATTATTGTCGGGAACACTGTAACCATTGGTCATTGGGGGGATTCACGCGCTTATAAAATCAGCGGAGTACAGGTCATCCGTCTGACTGAAGATCACAACCTGCGTAATGAACTGCTGACCAAAAAAAGGAACTTGGTTTTTGAACCCTTGGCAAAGGGCGCTGGAGCTGAATTGAATCGCGTAGTCGGTCAATGTCATTTCGACCATAAACTCCAGGAGTATGTCAGCGATGAACCCAGAGTGTCGATAGACAGCTGCCAACTGGCTCCAGGGGATTACTTGTTATTGTGTACGGATGGCTTGCTAAATATCAATGACGTCACTGGCGAAGTCGATGCTGAGCAATTTATCAAACAAAACCTGGATGAATATCCTGGTGAGACGTGCCGAGAAATTGCCCGGCAATTGGTACGAAAGGCTGACGATGCACATGGCGTTGACAATATCACTGCGTTGCTGCTGCGTCTGTCGGGCACGCTCTCTGACCATGAAACCATCATCCTAACGGGCATGGCAAATATGCCACACCTGATAATGAAACCGGCCATGCCCGTTTCCCTTTCCCCATCCCTCTCCCGCAAGCGGGCGAGGGAGCGTACGAATCGCTGCGCGAGTTTCACGTTAAAATCCGCTGTATAACTCGTCTTGGTGTGAATTTATACACACTTTCAAATGGTGACCCTAAAGCCGTGCGAATGAATTCGCAGCTGTGGTAAATGAATAATCTATTGATAACCAGCAATCGTTTATGTAGGTGCGCTACAAACAATATAACTACCCCTCACAGGAGATAATGATGGCAGAAGAGATTTTAATCAAATGTACGCTCAATCAGGATATGTTAAGCCGAGCCCCCAACCAGCGCGTGCTGGTGCGGCTGGATATAGAGCCAGGCCCTGCATTGCAACTACAGGAAGATGTTGCCTGTGATATTTGTTTGGTGCTGGATTGCAGCAGTTCGATGGATGAACCGTTTTCCGACACCGTAAGCCACATAACCAAAC
This sequence comes from uncultured Nitrosomonadales bacterium, assembly GCA_903876685.1. Classification (GTDB taxonomy): domain Bacteria; phylum Pseudomonadota; class Gammaproteobacteria; order Burkholderiales; family Gallionellaceae; genus Gallionella. The sequence continues at coordinate 6,081 of CAIRBC010000496.1, forward strand.
GCCAGGGAGCGATGCTCGCTGCCAAGGCTGTTTTGCCGAGTCTAGGCCCACAGGATACAATCTCGATCGTATTTTATGCCAGTCAGGCCTATCATATTGCGACCGCATTGCCAGCCAGCAAACGTGCTGAAATCGAAAATCACATCGATTCTTTAAGTCGGTTTAATGGCGGTACAAATTTTGAAGCTGCCTTGACCATGACCCAGCAGGTGCTGAATTCCTGCCAAAATTTGACCAAACGGGTGCTATTTTTGACCGATGGCAATGCGAACGAAGGCAGTGCTATCAAGGTCGAGTCACAGATCAATGAACTGACAAAACAGGGCGTGGTTATGGATTGCATGGGTATAGGCAAAGATTTCAATTTCACCTATATGCGCAGTTTATCGACCTCGTCAAACGGGTTTACCGAATTACTGGATAGCCCCGATCGTGCCAGCAATATTTTCCAGAATCTGTTGATCAATACACAACGTACGGTCGCTCAGCATGTGTTTCTTAATTTGATGATTCCTGCCGGGGTGCGAGACTTGGAGTTTTATCAGCATTTGCCGGAAATGCGTTATTACGCGATAAAGCCGGGGCAGGACGGTGTGAGCCGTTTGGAATTGAATATTCAAACCCTGCGACGCGACCGGCGCAATATTTATATACTTAAAGCCAATCTGGATGCACCGGCTCAGGATAATAATCAATTGCTGGCAGAAGTCAGACTCGATTTTGACATCCCGTCGCTAAAGCTGAAAGCACAGCGTGTTGCAAGCAATGTTTTTGTCAATTACACCGATCAAAACACCCATCCGCTACGCGATACTTCGGTGGATGATCTTTATTACGAAGCAGAATTGACAAAATTGTATGCTCAATTTATTGAGATCAAAGAGCAGGATTGGCAGAAAGCGGTTTCGTTGTTGCAGGAAATGATAGCACGCGCCCACATGTTGGATGACAAGGAACGTATCTCACTTTACCAGCGAGCCTTGCAAATATTGCAGAAAGATAAAAAACTCAGCAATGATGATTTGAATCGTATGGGACAAAGCAGTTCGTGCTCTACACAACAAGGCCAGGCTGATATAACACTACCAGCGGCCAATCATTCCATGATTGAATATTAATAGCGCTATCATTTTCTGATAAATATCATGCCTGACACTTTAACCCCCGTTTACGACCAACAACTTCAACGTGAAGTGGTCGAATTCAAAAGAAATAATGAGACCTATCGTTGCGTTGCCCAGTTGGGCAATCGTTATAAGCTGACCAGTTTACTTTCAGTGGGTGGCTTCGGCGTGATTTACGAAGCGATCGATAAGCGCTTATACGACAAGAAAGTATTGATAAAGGCCAATCTTTATAATCGCCGGTCATTGAAAGTACCCAATAACAATGCGGTTGCCAAGGAGGTGGAAAAACAACGCGAACGACTGGAGCATGAACGGCGGATGTTGTTACAGGCGCAAAAACGTGATATCGCACAAGCACCGTTGCTACTTGAAGAAGTCAGGGACTTGGGGCTCGATCTGCATGGACCCCATCAGTCCGACAACAATCAAAGCCATTATTACGAGTTGCAGGATTTATGGCGGCAAGAACCTTTTCTGGTTTTGAGCTATGTCAATGGACTGCCCTTGGATGCTGTAATCAGTGACCATACAAGTGATGCATTGAAACATACTTTCCTGAAAAAAAGATGGTTTTATACCAAGTCATTAATTATCCAGATTGGCAGCATATTGCAACGCTTCCATCAGGAAGATTTCAGTGCCAGTGGTGACAAGCTGAGTTTTATTTATCAGGACTTAAAACCAGCCAATATCATTTTTACCCGTGAGAAGCAATTTATTTTGATTGATTTTGGCAGCTTTGCCTTGCGTAAAAATGGTAAAACAGATGCGAGGTTCGCCAGAACCGGAACACTTGGCTATCAGCCACCTGAGTTTACGCCGCGATATCCAGCTGATTTGATTGATGCACGCGCAGATGTCTTTGCTCTGGGTGCTACCGTATACCACCTCATGACCCTACAGGCACCGCAAGCCAATGACCGTGACTTGAGCGTCTTCGACGAGCAAGCACTAAAAAAACTTCCAGAACCCTGGCAACAATGGCTGGCTAAAGCCACTCATTCTGATTTATCGCAACGCTACCCTGATATGAAGTCAGCCATCGGGGGTGCCTATCACTTACCAGTTAAAGCTGAGGAATAATAATGGAATTCCCCTTGGAATCTATCATTGAAGACCGGCGCGGTGAACGACGCTGGAGAATTAAAAGCTCAATCAAATATCCACAATATACACTGTGGTCAGTTGAAGATTGTGCGCCGACTATGGGCAAGCGACTGCTTTGGTTGCTAACCCTGAACTATCAAACTTTGCCTGATCGAGATCGTGCGCTTGCGATTGGCACCTTACGCGAATCATTGATCAAGGTGACTGAATTGTTATGCGTCAATCATACTTTTCTGCCAGAACCCGTTGACATTATCCAGTTTTTCAATAATCAGGATGCAATGGAGCCACTACAGCGTGAACACGAAGTGGCCTTGATATTTGGGCAAAGCAGCGGGCGCTCTCCAGTATTACGCAGTTCCGAGTTGAATGAATTGATGGCTATGAAGGGTAAATTACTAATCCCAATAATTAAAACATTACATCAGCTTCACAGGCAAAAAACCATCATTCAAAGCATTCCACTGAGTTCGGTCAATATCAATCAAATTACCCAATCACCCTATCTGACGGGTTTTACTTCATTGATAAACCTGGATAGTTTTATAGGTTACAACGGCAATAAGTCAGTATTGCGCCCTGACCCGCTCTATGCAGCACCGGAATGTTTTGACCCCGATGGACGTCTGTCGCCTGCGACCGATGTTTACGCTTTGGGAAAATTGATTTTGCAGATAATTTTGAAAGATAAATACAAACACTATATTACCCGGAACCACCCGTTCCCCAAAGACCTGCAAAATCTGGTAAATTCTCTCAATCTGCCAGACCCTTGGCCACGATTTTTAGCCTTGTGCTTACAACATGACCCTAAACAGCGCTTTCAGAATGTTAATGAACTCGAAATATTCTGGAAACCCAGGCAAGAACAGCTAAAGATCGAACTAGCTCAGCAAACCAGAACACAGCAGAGCAGTTCCAACTCCAAACCTAAACCCAAACCAACGAATCCATCCGGGCATTATCGTGAAAATACACAGTTGCCGAATGCTGCCTTGATTATCTGGGACGAAAATCTCACCGACAAAGGCGAGAGTCTACAATATAGGGATATTTATAAGGAGTTTCAGTATCAATATAATTTCAAACCCAGGCTGTTTTTTCAAAAAAACTACAAGAATATAAATACGGATAATCCATTTTATAAAATGTTGCAGGAAAATTTTGGTTTGCAGCTAATGGGCTTTGAAAAAAGTCAGGCAGTAGCAACGCTGAACGCTCAATTAGCGCCCTATTTAGGCCAATTTAATCATCTGATTCTGGTTGGCAATAGCGATGAGTATGTCGTGCAATGTTTACTGATGGATCAGAATTATAAAAATTTGAATATTCATTGGGTACGCAAAGGTAAGTGGAATCCTGCTGATTTGTGTCCCTCCGGCAAATATGCACACAAGATGTAAATTTTTGTGTTAGATGCAACAA
>CAIRBC010000497.1 GCA_903876685.1 uncultured Nitrosomonadales bacterium
CCGAAGAACATCTCATGCGCGTGCCATTGCACACTGGAAAATGCGCTTGGCAGCCTTTCGATTAGCCCAGAAAAAATCAATGCCCACAGCACTGGCAAGCCTAGCCCCGATAAACAGGCGAGCGTAAAAAACGGACGAAATCCCACCAGCCAGAAAGGATACGCGGTTAGTTTCATGTAGATTTTCCCTGATGGTGATTGAATACCCGGAAGCCGTTCGAAATAGGCATAACATTTCCATAACAATTCAGTCGGTTATTTTACTCTCACGGCACGCCTATTCATTCCTTTCATTTTGATCCAGATAATATTGCTTTACAAAGCACGCCGCTATACCGTAAATTTCGCACCATGAAACACTATTGCATTTGCTTGCTGATCTTGTTGCTGGCCGCCTGCACTCAACCGGTACGTCCACCCGAACCACCCCCAACCCCGCTGCAGCGAATGAACGAAGTCGCATTTTATGCGTTGAGCCTGGCCGACACGCCCTATCGTTACGGCGGAAGCCAGAGCAACAGTTTCGATTGCAGTGGCTTCGTCCAACACGTATTTCTCAATACCCTGGGCATCAAACTGCCGCGCACCAGCATCGAAATAAGCCGCGTCGGCGATGAAGTGCAAGCAGCGCTATTGCAACCCGGCGATCTGGTATTTTTCAATACCTCAGCCCAACCCTACTCGCATGTCGGCATCTATCTGGGTGAGCAGCGTTTTGTACATGCCCCCTCCAGCGGCAAGGCAATCATGGTGACCAGCATGCAGGCGTCTTGGTGGCGCAAGCGTTACAATGGTGCAAGGCGCATCACTTTACCTTCGCTATGACTGCCCTGTCTGACTTTTTCGCGCTGACTGTCGCCAGCGATTTTACCGGACCTGCCGCCTTTAACTCCTGCGCGAGCTGGAACACCGTCATCGCGTAAAAATCACTGTTGTTGTAGCGCGTGATGACATCAAAATTGTTGAATGCCAGCCAGAATTCCTTGCCCTGCTCCACTGTAAAATCAACTAGGCGCGCTGTTTTTTCCGGTGCAGTCGCCTTGACGGGTGTCACCCCCAGGACAGCCCAATCGGTCATTGTCCTGAACTTTCTGGCTTCACCCGGGAGTGGCTCGATGCCGTTTTTGGCGATTTGCGCCACTGGTTCATTGCTTAGCCAGCCAAAATTATGTAAATAATTAGCGACACTGCCTATCGCATCCCGGTCTTCGCGCAGCAAATCTATCTTATGGTTACCGTTAAAATCCACCGCATATTTGCGATAACTGCTCGGCATGAACTGTGGAATACCCAGCGCACCCGCATAAGAGCCACGCAAGGAAAGCAAATCGAATTGCTGCTCCTGTGCCAGCAGCAGGAAATTTTCAAGTTCCTCGCGAAAAAATACCGAACGAGCGGGATAGTCAAACGCCAGCGTGGTTAAAGCGTCGAGTACCCGAAAGTTGCCCATACTTTTACCATAGATTGTTTCCACACCAATCACCGCAACAATTATTTCCTGAGGAACGCCATACACTTTCTCTGCCCGGCGCAAGGTGGGCCGGTATTTATTCCAGAACAAAAGCCCCAACTGAATGCGCTTGCGGTTCACAAAAGCCTGTCGATACAGCAGCCAGGGTTTGATGGTCGAGGGACGCGAAATGGCCTCAATCACCAAAGGCCGATGCTGTGCATGTTCGAAGACGCTGACCAGTTCAGCACGATTGAAATGATGCCTGGAAACCATTTCATCAATAAATTCCGGTATACCCGGCAGCGCTGCTGAACAGGCCAGATTGGATGCCAAAAACAAGGCCAGCCCGCAAATAGCGTCAAGGATAATCTTCATTATTTTATTTTAACCGATGACAGGCTCGACAGGCAGCCTCAACTGCTGGTAAATTGCGACTTTATTCAATTGTAGAAGGTTTATTGTCATGAGCACTCCCACACAACATCACCGCCTGATCATTTTAGGCTCGGGTCCTGCAGGCTATACTGCCGCAGTTTATGCCGCACGCGCCAATCTTAATCCGGTATTGATTACCGGTATGGCACAAGGCGGTCAATTGATGACAACCACCGAAGTTGACAACTGGCCTGCAGACGCGAATGGCGTGCAAGGTCCCGAGTTGATGGCACGCTTCCTGCAACATGCCGAGCGTTTCAACACACAGATTATTTTCGATCACATCCATACTGCAAAACTGCAACAAAAACCCTTCCTGCTGACTGGCGATGCCGGCAGCTATACTTGCGATGCGCTGATTATCTGCACTGGCGCCTCGGCTCAATATCTGGGTCTGCCCTCAGAAGAAGCCTTCATGGGACGCGGCGTTTCCGGCTGTGCAACTTGCGACGGCTTCTTCTATCGCGGCCAGAATGTCGCTGTGGTCGGCGGGGGCAATACCGCTGTCGAAGAGGCCTTGTATCTGTCGAATATCGCCAAGCACGTCACACTGGTGCACCGCCGCGATACTTTCCGTGCAGAGCGCATCATGATCGACCATCTGATGGAAAAAGTGGCCGCAGGTAAAATTAGCCTGCAACTAAACAGCGTGCTGGACGAAGTGCTGGGAGATGCCAGCGGTGTCACCGGGATGCGCGTCAAGGACACTCAAAGCGGCGAAAAGCAGGACATTGCGCTAACGGGCGTCTTTATCGCGATCGGCCACAAACCGAATACCGATATTTTCACCGGTCAACTGGAAATGGATGGCGGTTATATTCTCACCCGCAGCGGTAATCAGGGCAATGCCACCGCAACCAGCATCTCAGGCGTATTTGCGGCGGGCGACGTGCAGGATCAAATCTACCGTCAGGCATGCACCAGTGCTGCAACCGGGTGCATGGCGGCACTGGATGCGGACAAATATCTTGCTTCGATTGGCAAAATCTGACGCCAGCGCTGTGGAACGGCTCGAAGCGGGAAGCGAATCCGAAGATGCCGCGCTATTTCGCGCGGCAGTTGGCAAAGTTAATGTGTTGCCGGAACATAACCGCGTCAAACCTGAGAAGCCGCCCCGCGTATTCAGAAAGACAGAGCCACCTACCCCGCTGCCTGATATATTATTTGATTCCGAACCGGGCGTTCCGCCCAACGACTTTCTGCGCAATGGGCTTTCCCGCATGACCCTGCGCAAACTGCGGCGTGCCAAGATTGAAGATTGCCTTGACCTGCATGGCAATCACATCGATGCGGCACGACAGTTGCTGCAGCAATTTTTGCATGAATGCGTGGAACGCGAATTACGCTGCGTGCTGGTAATCCACGGCAAAGGAAAGAATAGCGGTGAAGGGGTATTGCGCAGACTCTCCCGTCACTGGCTCATACAACTACCGGCGGTACTGGCCTGGTGCGATGCGCCCCCCGCCAATGGCGGTAGCGGGGCAGTGCTGGTGTTACTCAAACATACCAACGGCATCACAGCCGACTCTGGTGGCATCCTGGCAGATTGCGGCGTATTTGATAAATTTGCGATCTGAGCGACCAATTCAGACCTTCAGGTGTGCACTGCCCCGGCTAGCTGGCGTAAAATGAGCCCCTCATTTTTCTTTGGCAATCTCATGACCATCCGCACACGTTTTGCTCCCAGTCCCACCGGCTACCTGCATATAGGTGGTGCTCGCACAGCACTCTACTCTTGGGCATACGCCCGTAAATTCGGCGGCAGCTTTATTTTACGCATCGAAGATACCGATCTGGAACGTTCCACCCAGCAGTCTGTACAGGCCATTCTGGATGGTATGTCCTGGCTGAATCTGGATTACGACGAGGGTCCCTTCTACCAGATGCAACATATGGATCGCTACAAGGCAGTCATCCAGCAAATGCTGACTGAGGGTAGTGCCTATTACTGCTATACCACACCCGCAGAACTGGAAGCGATGCGTGAAACTTCACGCGCCAGAGGTGAAAAACCACGCTATGATGGACGCTGGCGTCCGGAAACCGGCAAAATTTTACCGCCCCCACCCGAGGATATTAAACCGGTGGTGCGCTTCAAAACCCCCGTGCACGGCGTTACCGCCTGGGACGATCTGGTCAAGGGCAGGATCGTTTTCGAAAACAGCGAACTGGATGATCTGATCATCGCTCGCACCGATGGCACACCTACTTATAATTTTTGCGTAGTGGTGGATGACCTGGACATGGGGATTACTCAAGTGATCCGTGGCGACGACCATGTCAATAACACACCCCGTCAGATCAATATACTCAAGGCGCTGGGTGCTACACTACCGCAATATGCGCATGTACCAATGATCCTGGGCAGCGATGGTGAACGGTTATCCAAACGGCATGGCGCGGTAAGCGTGATGCAATATGCCGATGAGGGCTATTTGCCCGAAGCACTGGTCAATTACCTGGCACGCTTGGGCTGGTCACACGGTGATGAAGAAGTTTTCGGTATGCAGCAATTTGTAGAATGGTTCGATCTCGGTCATGTCAGCAAGGCTGCTGCACAGTTCAATCCCGAAAAACTGCGCTGGCTTAACCAGCATTATATTAAACTGGCCGACAATGGGCGTCTGGCGCTACTGGTGAGCAAATATTTGGCAGATAGAGGTATAACCGAGACACCCGCGCTGGAATCGGTAATTGCACTTTACAAGGGGCGTATCGCGACCTTGCTTGAATTGGCGAATGAGGCGGAGGTTTTCTATAACGAAATAACCCCTGCTCAGGAACTGCTGGACAGCCACCTCACCCCGGAAGTGCTGCCCGCTTTACGCGAACTGGCACAGCGTTTTGCCGAGATCACTTGGGAAGCGCCAGCACTGGCGGCATTAATCAAAGAATTACTGACACAATACAAGCTTAAAATGCCCAAACTCGCAATGCCACTGCGTGTCATGCTGGTCGGACAACTGCACACGCCTTCCGTAGATGCCGTGCTAGCCTTATTCCCGCGTGAGACAGTATTGAAACGACTGCATAGGTATTTATAACTTTCTTAAAACTTAGCTTTACAAGTGAGTATCTGGTCACTATAATGCGCGCTCTTTCGAGGTACCGGGGGTATAGCTCAGCTGGGAGAGCGCTTGCATGGCA
>CAIRBC010000498.1 GCA_903876685.1 uncultured Nitrosomonadales bacterium
ACGGCGGCGAAAAACCTTGGATGTATTCACTGCCACGGGACCTTGCATAAGTGTGATTATCCGCGCCAACCTCGTGGTGTGCCGCTACGTGATCTGGACGATGAATACCAGTGGCGTTTTTCTTTTTGCTGTGCCGTTTGTCGTAGACGCACTACTCCGGTTTCGGTACGGTTTTTGGGACGGCGCGTCTATTTGGGCATCGTTGTAACACTGGCCTCCGCGCTGAATTCCGGGTTATCCGGTTCGCGTATTGCCAAGCTTAGAGAAAGTCTGAGTGTATCCGTCCAGACATTGAAGCGCTGGCGTAAGTGGTGGCTCAAGGATTTCGTGCAGACACCGTTTTGGCAAGAAAATCGCTCGTCTTTTATGCCAACGGTTGATGCGTCTCAATTGCCCGCATCTTTGCTATCGCATTTTGGTGACGCCGATGAAACTGAAATTTGGGTGCGCCTGCTACGCTTTATATCACCCTTGACCATTAACGAGCCAGCCAATTGATCACGCTTGGTTATGGTCTCTATAGGCCCGCAGAAGTTGAAAATAGCGCTCATTTTTAAGAACAAGTAAGCTGTGCCTCCGTGAGCGGCGAATGGTTCGCCGCACTTGACAGGAGTACACATGAGCAATAAAACCGATTCATCAACCAGGGATCGCTGGGCGCGTTTGCGCTTTTCGATCATCGGTCACCTACTGGCTGCCCCACCTGAAGCAGGCGAATTGCGTCGCGCCCTCACCGAACTGGCTGCCAAATCCTGGCGTCATCCCACTACCGGCTTGTCGGTACGCTTTGGGTTTTCTACCCTTGAACGCTGGTTTTACAACGCCCGCGAGCATGCCGATCCCGTCGGTGTGCTACGCAACCACCCGCGCACCGATGCTGGACAGCATCGTACGCTTTCAGCGGCTGCGATAACTGCCATCACCCAGCAATATCAAGCTCACCCTCAATGGACAGTGCAGCTGCACTATGACAATCTGTTGGTGACTCTCGGTGGCGATCTGCCCTCCTATTCGACCGTTCGCCGTTACATGAAACAGCAAGGTTTTTTGCGAAAATCCCGTCCAGCGCGCAACACCGATGGCGCTCTTGCCGCACAAAGACGCCTGGATGAGTTTGAAGTGCGCAGCTTTGAGGTCGATCACGTCAACGCGTTATGGCATCTCGACTTTCACCACTGTTCGCGCAAAATAGTGACCCGCGACGGACGCTGGCTGAAGCCGATCATGCTTTGTATCATAGATGACCGTTCGCGTTTGGTCTGCCATGCTCAATGGTATCTTGATGAAACGGTGGAAACGCTGGTGCATGGTTTTTGCCAAGCGCTTCAGAAACGCTTCCTGCCGCGCGCGCTGATGACCGACAACGGTTCTGCCATGCTCGCCGAGGAATTTACCGAAGGCCTGTCGCGACTCAGCATCCTGCACGAAACCACGTTGCCTTATAGCCCTTACCAAAACGCCAAGCAGGAGTCCTTCTGGGGCAACGTTGAAGGGCGTCTCATGGCAATGCTCGACGGTGAAGCAGAGGTGACGCTGGACGGGCTTAATCACGCCACGCAGGTATGGGTCGAACGGGCGTATCACCACACGGTACATTCTGAAATCAAATGCACACCGCTAAAGCGTTACCTGCAGGGGCCGCAGGTTGGGCGCGAATGTCCTGGCAGTGAAGCACTACGACAGGCTTTTCGCATTCAAGTGACACGCAAACAGCGTCGTAGCGACGGTACGCTGAGTTTGGAAGGCAAGCGGTTTGAAATTCCTTCGCGTTACCGCACCTTATCAATCATTACGTTACGGTATGCCCGCTGGGATCTGGGGCATGTCGATCTTATCGATGACCATACCGGCGCTATTCTCTGCCCTCTGTATCCGCTCGACAAGTCGGCCAACGCCAATGGACAACGCCGACGCTTGGCCGCACCGGATGTTTCGCCAGTTCCGCCCAATACAGGCACGGCGCCGCTGTTACAACAGATGATGGATGCCCAGGCTGCGACGGGACTGCCTCCCGCTTATTTAACAAAGGAATAATCCAAATGAATCATTTGTTAGCTGTGTACGGTTTGAAGTACGATCCTTTCTCGCCTGAAATCCCCAGCGAAGCGCTGTTTATCACGCCGCGACTGGAGAGCTTCTGCTGGCGCATTGAGAACACTCAAGTGCGCGAAGGTGGGTTTGCTCTCATCCAGGGCAATCCCGGCACTGGAAAAAGCGTTGCGTTGCGCTTACTTGCGGATCGATTGGCCAAACGCACCGATCTAATCGTTGGCGTACTCAGTCATCCGCAGAGCAATCTCGCTGATTTCTACCGCGAATTGGGTGATATCTTCGGTGTCAGCCTAAGACCTCATAATCGCTGGATAAGCTTTAAAACGCTACGCGAACGCTGGTTCGCCCACCTGGAAACAACCCGGTTGCGCCCTGTGCTATTAGTCGATGAGGCGCAGGAAATGACAACCGCCACCCTCTCCGAGCTACGATTGTTAACCAGTGCACGCTTCGATTCACAATCCCTCTTGTGTGTGATTTTTGCAGGCGATGCGCGGTTGACAAGCAAGCTACAACACGATGAACTGATGCCGCTCTATAGCCGCATTCGCACCCGTCTTACCTGTGAAGCTGCCAGTAGCGAAGAGTTATTAGCTTGTCTGAACCATCTGCTGGCAAGCGCAGGCAATGCCACGCTCATGACCGAACCCCTGTGTCGCACCTTGTGTGATCACGCCGCCGGCAACTACCGCGTGCTTACCGTCATGGCGGCAGAACTGTTGAGCGCCGCTGCGCAACAGGAACTGCCCCAACTCGACGAAAAGCTTTACCTTGAGGTCTTCACCCCAACCGGCAAAGCAACATCCAAACGCGTCCATGCGCCGCGATAATCCATTAAATCCAACTAAGACTTTCACAGCAACACTACCGCCCGTGCGTTAACGCGCATGGGCGATAAATTGTAATGTAACGTAATGTAATACGCTACATTACATTACACCTCATTAAAGGAGATTGTTATGGCGCGAGCCAATGTATCAGAACAACAGGTCAATGAAGCCGCCGAAGCTTTATTACGACAAGGTCAGAACGTTACCGTCCCGGCAGTAAGGACATTCATCGGTCGCGGCAGCTATTCTACCATCAACACTTATTTGGCGACATGGCGCAAAACCAATAACGGCACTAAATCCACCGACGCACCGGAAATACCAGAGGGAATTGTCCGAGCGATGGATAAAATTTGGGAAACCGCTTGGCAGGAATCACAGGATAGAATCTGCAACGAACGAGAGGCGCTTGCCGCTGCAAAACGTGAAATGGAGCGGGAAAAGCGTGATTTGACTCAGGAAATCGTCCGGCTTGAAGCCGAACTTCAGGTACAAACAGATGCGCTAACTCAGCAAAATCAAGCGTTTGCGGAAGCACAGCAATCCGCAAAAAAACACAGAAGCTCATCTGCAGGAGCTAAAGATCGAAAACGCGCGTCTGGACGAACGCGCCAAAGTGTCAGAACAGCGCGCCGATGAACTTCGGGATGAACTGGCAATGCTCCATGAACGGTTCGGTTCGTGGGCCGCGCAACAGTCATCGGTAGCGACTGCAAAATCTTCCAAATAGAACTGTTGGGGGGCGACGGTGGAGAGTAACATCGCCGCCTATTGACCGCACGCCCTCCACACTCTCTTCGATGCCGAAAATAAAGACATTGATTGCCAACCCCACTTTATTGTAAATATCCCAACCGTGTCTTACCGCAGCTATTGACCCTCATTTATTATGCAAACATACTATCAAATAAAATGATCACGCTCAGTATTTCGGCTCAATGGGAAAGATGGTGTCTTTGTCCGTGTTCACGATGAGCAGCGGGCGCGGTGCGGCCAGCGCGGCCATGCGCTCAAAATTCCAGCGGTAGGTGTTCACGAAGAACATGCAG
>CAIRBC010000499.1 GCA_903876685.1 uncultured Nitrosomonadales bacterium
GGTCGATGAAATTGGTGCGCAAGCGCACCCTACGAAATGGAGGTTCATGGGTAGGGATGGGGAGAGGGAAACGGGCATGGCGGGTTTCATCATATGGGACGGCAGTGTGCCATGCCCGTTAGGATATATTAACGCAATGCAATGCCTTCATGGATAAATGCTGAAATGAAACCTTCTGAAGCACTACTTGCCCTGCGCGACCGTATACGCCGCATTGTCGGGCAGGTGCTCTGGGAACAGTGCCAGTATGAGTGCAAAGAGGGGCAGAGAACACATATGATATCCGCGATAGAGCAATTGCGTCTGATCCCAATGATTATGATCGTATCTTATTTGTTGATGCGCAGATGAAATTCGAAATCATCGGTGACATCGTTAATATTGAAATAATTGCCCAAGGTAATGGAATACGTGACCTTCCACTATTAAGAAAACAGCATGAATTAGGCAACTGGCGCAAGAAAAAAGGTATCGCACTGTTAAAGCTGCCGGATGGCAGTATTGCCAAGGCCGAGATTCACTGGTATGAAGCTCATGGCATTGGTAAAGTGAAACTCAAGATAAAGGAGTGGCTATGAAATTTATGGTTTGTCTATCAAGGGAAGATTGTGGAGATCTATCCACCGATGATTTGACACTAGGCCGCCTCTATGAGGTAATAACACCAGCCGACAATCGCGACATGATCAGAATAATTGACGATAGCGGCGAGGATTACTTATACCCGAAAAGCTTGTTCGAGGCTGTCGAGATTCAGGAAAAGACGGCGTTTCGGTTGCATGAATTGTTGGCAGCATAAGGGGCTGTTTGACTAATGATAATCAATGGAGTCTGACCCCATTGATTCCACCTTGATTCCATGACCCCATTGATCCACTAACCCTCTCCCACAAGTGAGAGAGGGGATAAGTTGGTTGTATTTTATTCAATACTAATCAGTATGTTATTTGAAGAACAAATCTATCCGGGCATTCATTGTTGTCAAATTGCGTCTTGTAACACAGATGCGCTACAATCAACGCGTCATTTATGCACTGGAGATCGACATGTCCACGACCACGATACGTTTGCCCGATGAGCTGAAATTTCGCGTTGCAGCGGCAGCGAAGCGCGCTGGCACAAGCACACACAGCTTTATTCTTGATGCCATTGCAAAGAAGACCGAACAGGAGGATCAGCGCGCTGACTTCGATGCCGATGCCGAAGATCGCTATGCCCGTATCGCGACCTCAGGAAGGACGATTCCGTGGCAGGAAATGCGCGGCTATCTGGAAGAACGCATTTCTGGCAAAACGGCAACCCGCCCGCTGGCTCGAAAACTGGCGCGCTAACCATGTCGCGCATCGAATTGGCACCGGAAGTCGCAGACGATTTCGACCGCATTTTCGATCATCTTTTTCATTATAAAATCGAAAATCCAGCACTACGCATTCGGGAAATCATCGAAGCAATCACGTGCTGGAATATAACCCCAGGATTGGTCGTCCCGCGAACAACGACAAGCGAGAACTGGTGATCGGTCTTCGCTCACACGGTTATATTGCGTTGTACCGTTACGTTAATGAAATCGATACCGTTTTTATACTTGCTGGGCGCAGCCAGCAAGAAGCCGGGTATGCGTAGCAAGCTAACCAAATATTGCGAAGAAAAAATGGAAATAACCCCTGATCAAATCGAATCTTTCGACGCCAACGTCAGGCAGCGATTTTTCGCGCGCCTGCTGATTAAGCTGGCAATTATGACCGACACTACCGCCGAATACCGCCTGCAGTTTGCCCAGAAGTCAGTAGCTCTAGCGGAAACTCTCGGCATGAGACGGGCGAGCGCCATAGGCGGCTACGTGCTGTTGTGTTCCCGCCTGGGGCCTTCGTTCAACAATCATCCCGAGATCCGTCAGGTGCTGTCTGATGTGCGGATTGATGCGAACTTGCGCGTATCTATGCTGCCTGATCTGGTGAGCGCCAAGGCATGGGAGGAAATTAAAAAAAGTGCTGCAGAAATTGCTCTGGCGACCTTGACCGAAGCGGCCGTGTTTGGTGATAGCGTCATTTCAGCGGTCGAGGGTGGACAGTATGAGGTGGGTGAAATGGGTGGCCTATCCTCAGATGCTGCGCTGCTTACGATGAACCTTTGCAAATTGCACGACATGCGGATTATTTTTCGTCCCACCGATGAGCTTACGCTCGATTTGCTGGAAGACGGCTGCCATCCAGTGCTTGGCAGTATCAAGCTCAAAGCGATAAACGAAACGGATGTATTGCTGGGTGCGCGCGCAGCGGATCGTGCAAAAATCTGGTTTCCCAAAAACATGAAATCGAAAGCAGAGATAGCGCAGTGCTACACCGAGTTGAGAAAAACCCAACCTGAGCAAGCGCAAAAACTGGCAAGCCGTTACCAGTTGCGCGTAGTGGAATTGAATAAATATTCGGGTTGGATGCAGCGCATGATCAAAGGTGGTGCTTTAGTGCTCGACGAAAATGGCATACTGCTCAATGCGCAGACCGGCAACGCCTACACCTGCGAACTGGAGTTTTTTGATATTCTGGGAACAAGTTCAGAGCATGATCAACTTTTACATAATGCCGCGCTGGCCGGGTTGCACAAGCCGCCAATCAGTTTTTATCACGGCGATTTGATGCATTGGGATTGCAGCAATAATGCAGCATGCGCGCGCCATAAACAGGAAATAATCGACATGCACAAAAACTTGGGTGGACTGATCGTGTTCAGCAGCGAAGGTGCGCGCAGGACTGCCGCACTAGCTACAACGAGGGCGCGTTACTGATGAGCGCTATTGCTACGCCGACTTTTACGGTTGACTATCGCAGGCAATTGCTAGCCCGCTACTTCGAAGTTTATGCAGGATTGGAGAGCCTTGCTTTTCAAACAAAACATGCAATGACTGCGTCTACAAGCATAAAGCCAGTTGCACGTTTGAGGGCAATTCACGACTATTACACCGATGGCTTGCCAAGATTGCCGCTCTCCAGATGTCCGCTGTGCGGTGCCGAGCAACGCATATCTTTTGATCCGCTGGGCATCGACGGGTTGTGGTGGAGCAACGATGAGCCTGCACGCCCGGCAGCACCTGAAGGATACTGCGCACACTGGCTGGCTCAATGCGGAGCGCTGTATTTTGTGCAACCGTTACCCAAGAGTCCCTTGCTGGTTTGCCCTGGGCCCGCAGCCCCTTATGTGATTGCACCGTTGTTAGGCTCTGATCAGGTTTATGCGGTATTGTCTTCATGGGTGGCAGGGTTGCAGCGGATATTCATGCTTGAGTATTTTGAGCCTGAACCTAATTTCAACCGCCCGTTGTACGCGGTGTGGCCGACAAATATTCGTCCGCCGGGCGTGGGACGCGCATCGCTTGCAGTCTCTGACATAGTGACTGATTTCGGAGTGCAGGATTTTGATTTCAACCTCGCCCCGTGGATTACCAGGCAAAAATTGTTTTGGATCGCACCAGATGACACGGGCTGTACCTTGCGTAAAGGCCTGGAGGGTTGCCCTTATCTTAATTTAGCAGGAACCCATGAGATGCAGTATTTGCAAAATGGTGAATATTGGACTTCAGCCACTTGAGCTAAAATATTCTTGAAGCCAAACATTGCTATGAATCGGGAAATTTTCAGGAGTAAGAATAATGGCTAAAAATGTGTGTCATGGGGCAATGCTGAAATGCAGTTTTGGTGCAGCGCCCAGCAGCATGGTGGTGTTACCGATGAACATGGTGAACACCAGCAATGTGCCGGCGGCAAATATCATGGATCATGTGCCGATGATGAATATCATGCCCTTCGGCGTTTGCAAAAGCCTGGCCAATCCAACGGTCGCTGCGGCAACTGCAGCCGCTATGGGCGCATTGACGCCGATGCCCTGCATTCCCAACACCCCGGCTCCGTGGGTGTCGGGTTCACCTGCCGTGTTGCTGGCATATCAGCCCGCGTTGAATAATACTTCAAAGCTGATGTGCATCTGGGCTGGTGTGATTGAAGTGTCTGCACCAGGGCAAGCGACACATATAATCCCTTGAGATACTTGAAAATTTCAAAATGTTCAAAATGGGCCAGGCTCGATTAAATTTTCAGCATAGTGGAAAAGTGGCTTGGCTGAAATTGAAAGTAATTTGACACCGGTTCTTTTTTCCTTCCGGATCAAGAAATCTGATATTGGCCGACCATTCCAGAAGCCAGCTTAATCATTCTTCTCACGGAATAGCTGAAGATTGTAGTTAATCTGGTGGCTGGTTGATGGAAATTATTTTGCTGTTACCTTGCAAATAGATCGATCATGAGGCGGCATATCTGACCATTTACCTTCGCAAAGCTGTATTCTGATGCTCTCTCTACAAATTATACCCATAAAGCCTTTTTCGCATTCTTTATTGATCTTTTCATTGTAACGCTCATCGATCGTACTATCACCCTTGAGAGTATCTGAATGAGCGTGGGTAGTCGGGCCGGGTACAGGCTGGCTGGGTGAGACGATATTAGGCACCGGTGCAGGAAGCGCTTTCGTTGGCACGATTGTTGCGTTTGAATCTCTGGCTGGATTCGCTGGCTTGGTAATTGGAGTCGCCGCGACTTTTTGCTTTGCCCTGTCGTTGTCGGCATGGGGAACGTCAGGTGCTGGTCTGACGAGGGGAGTGGTGCCAAGCGATGCTGAAGCTTGCGGCAGGGCTAGTGGAGCGGAGGTCGCCACGGCAAGTGGAGCGGAGGTCGCCACGGCTTCAGGTGCTGAAGTAGCTATGACAGCAACTGGGTCATGCGTCACGACATGAGGCGGCTCAGAAGGCGAACGCATCGAAAACCATATTCCCACTCCCATCACCAGTGCACCGGTAATACCAGCAATGGCTATTAGCGGAAGCTTTCCCTGAATGATCTTCGCGATGCCGGTTTGCTCCGATGCATTCTCATTGTTTGCCTGTTTTGTATCAGGCGGAACTCTATTAATATCAGTGACTTCGCTGGCAGCACCTTTGTAAAATAGTGTCTTATCGGGATCTTTCAATTCTTTGGGAGTTGTAGTTGTGCTCTCGATGATGGCATTCAGAAATTCGCGTGCTGTTTCAAAACGATCTTCGCGTCGCTTTGCCATGGCTATTCTTACTACATTGTCCAGATCACTGGTCACGCTGAAATTAAGCGCTGATGGACGCACCGGTTCCTGATTCATCGCCTTATGCATGATGGTGGTAGCTTTGCCGGTAAATGGCAACTCTCCAGTAAGGAACTGGTAAAGAATGACGCCTGCGGAATAAATGTCTGTGCGGCGATCCACGGTAAGCCCCATGAATTGTTCGGGGGACATGTGGGTTGGTGTGCCCATCACAGTGCCAACGGTAGTGAGGTTTGAGGATTCGATTCTGGCGATGCCGAAATCAGCGACCTTGACCTGGCCGTCTTCTGTAATCATTATGTTTGACGGCTTAATATCCCGATGTACTACACCTTTACCATGAGAATAGTCGAGAGCTTCGAGAAGTTGCGACATGATGCGCACGACGTCCTTCAACTGGAAGCGTTGTTCACTGTCAAAATAGGTTTTCAGTTCCTTGCCATGAATGAATTCCATAGCGATGAATGCTACGTCCTGATCTTCGCCGTATTCGTAAATAGGGACTATGTTGGGATGGGCGAGGCGTCCGGCCGCTTTTGCCTCGTGGTGAAAGCGATCGAGTATCTCCTGGGCTTGCGAATTCTCGAGTTTGGATTTTAGTACGGTCTTGATTGCAACCGTGCGTTCGATGAAAGGGTCTAATCCTTCGTATACGACCCCCATCGCGCCTTCGCCGAGTACGCGTTTTATCTCATATTTTCCGAGTTTGGTATATTCAGTCATAGCGCTTGCATTCACTCATTAATTATAATATTTCAGATGACTTTCAATAAAAAAATGAAGCAGCAACAGGCTGCCGATAAGGGTCTGGAATGCTGCTTTCTGCCTGCATGAAACCCATGCGGCTGTCTATAAGCCGTGAGCGTGAATAATTCGAGTCATTATGCAGGCCGATGCCTGCGCAAAACAGATCAAAATTACCAAGCTTTGGTAAAACCTTCAAGCGAGAGTAAAGTGTACTGCATATTGTCGCTCGGATGACAATTTTGTAGCAAAATCATTCTATTTGCATGTGTGCATGAGCACCATTTACGTTGCAATATGAATCCTGGTGTGTAAGCGCACGAATTCTCTACAAATAATTTGGTTGATTTTTGGGGGAATCTCATAGGTTTTTTCAGAGTCTTTGGCGATGTATATTTTAATTTATATTCAAAGTATAACTCAAGTTTAGACACTCAGGAGACTTTTGCGCTGTAGAAAATTTCTCTAAATATACAGCGAAAAAACAAACCATACAGAATTTATATACGTTAAATAATAAAATTAAGTCATCATTACTGACGAATTTTCTTACAATTTCCTTCAAAATTTTAATTTACTAAAATGTATTGCTGTTTTGCTTTTGCTGCAGGTGATACTCCTCCCCGGTGGTACGACCCGGAGTGAAAAATTAAGGTTGGACTAAGCTGCTTTTGCTACAGGAGGGCCTAAAGGTTGTACCAAGGAGCGCATTTGTTCGGGACGACCCGCCTTGATATGCCCAAGAGCCATCATCACGCACATTGCAAAACCAACCCGAACCTTCATTTTTTCTATGCCGCGAATGTAATGCTGTTCAAGGCAGAAGCTATTGTCGATCCGATTATTGATCCGCTCCAAGGCGCTCCGGCGCTTAGAGGAGGAAGGAACTAATGGCTAAAGTGATCCCCATAGGCCAGTCAGTGAACGATGCCGAGCGCACCGTCATTGCCCACCGGCGGGATCATTTGCCGGACAGTTATATCCTGTTGCACAACGTTGAACTTGAACGACAGGGCGAACGCTTCGAGATTGATTTTGCGCTGCTCCACCCCTCATGCGTTGTACCTGATCGATGTAAAAGGTACGCGAGGTGCGATTGATGTTTATGGCGCGAAGTGGTATCCAGAAGCCTGCGCGCCTTTTCCTTTGCCGCCTGCGGTCGTAACTGCTGCCAAACCTGTCGTTATGGTGGCTGAAAAACCTAAAACGGTCAGCAAACTCAGTCACAAGGAAGTCCAGGAACTGGAAGCCTTGCCCGGACGCATCGAAGCACTGGAACGTGAGCAGATAGGCATTGCAGCGCACCTGGCCGATGGTACACTTTACCGTACCGATGCCAGGCGTGCTAAACAACTGACCACACGCAGCGAACAAATCGAGTCTGAAATCATGGCGATCATGACGCGCTGGGAAGAGTTGGAACTGCGCTCTTGAGCTGTGCTTGAAATAGCACTTTCACAAACGCTATGGTCTTGCTTTACAAGCAAGATTCAGTCAATACTGATGGGAACAAACAGCTTTCCGTCGCCTCTGGCGATATGCAGCGCCAATCGTTTACTCTTGCTGCTTACCAGGGACTTTAATTGCTCCTCGCTGGCGATCTTTTCACCATTAACTGAGAGAATGATGTCCCCTGGTCTGATTCCGGCTTTGGCGGCCGGGCCTTCAACGACACGCTCTACCATCAGACCCTCATCTTGAGATGCATTGATCCTGCTCCGTTCATTCGGGGTCAGTGAACGAACCATTACGCCCAGTTTTTTGGCATCTCCTGCCGGTTGAATTTCCGCTATCGATGTCTTCATTTCTCCGACAATCATTGAGAGTTTCTTTAACTTTCCTTTGTGCCAGAGTTCCAGATTTGCGGTAGAACCGGGCGTCAACTCGCTGACTAACGGCGGCAGTTCTGATGAAAGGGTAATTTTCTTGCCATTAAATTTCAGAATGACATCACTGGCTTCGATACCTGCTTTTTCTGCCGGGCTGCCTTTTTCTACCGAACTGACCAGAGCACCGGCAGGTTTCTCCAGGCCGAAGGAGTCAGCCAGTTCCTGGTTTAGTTCCTGAATCATGACACCCAGTCGCCCCCGGCTGACCTTGCCGTGGTCGAGTAACTGCCGTTCTACTTTCATGGCAACGTCTATGGGAATTGCAAAAGACAGTCCCTGAAAGCCGCCGCTCCGACTGTAAATTTGAGAATTGATGCCGATGACTTCTCCATTCATATTAAACAGTGGGCCACCCGAATTTCCCGGATTAAGGGCAACGTCAGTTTGCAGAAACGGGACATGACCATCATCCGGAAGCGTGCGGGATTTTGCTGAAATAATTCCGGCAGTGACACTATTTTCAAAACCAAAGGGCGAGCCAATTGCCACCACCCATTCGCCTACGCGCGATTGCTGCGGGTCGCCGATCTTTACCACAGCCAAGTTATTGGCATCGATCTTGAGCACGGCTACATCAGAAAACTTGTCGAGGCCTTTTACCTTTGCCTTGAATTCACGGTTGTCAGTGAACTTTACGATGACTTCTTCAGCATTGGCCACGACATGAGCATTAGTAATGATCACCCCATCGGGACTGACTACAAAACCTGAGCCCAGTCCATGAGTTGGCGTGCCACCGTGGGGAGTGGGTATCTGAAAGCGATGGAAGAATTCATATAATGGGTCGTTTGGATCCATCTGAGGAAAACCAGGAAAACCGGGAATTTCGCTTTGGCTAGTGCCGGAAACGCTGATATTGACTACCGTCGGGCCTTGTAGCGCTGCTATGTCGGCAAAATCCGGCAGTGTTGATATAGATTTTTGAACTGTTTGCTGCGGAGGCGTAGTTGTATGGGTATTAGCTTGTACTTCGGAAAAATGGGTGAAATGCAGTGTGAGGCCAATAATACCTACCAAAGTGAGAGTTGCTACAACGGCAACAGAGCCATACTTGAATTTATTTTGTAAATTGTTGATTTTAATCATACAAACTCCTTTAAAAAAGACTATCGCCTTTCCTTTCCTCAGGCAACGTCAAATAATTGCAGAGTATATCAGGTGCAAACGTCGGGTTACGGCGCAAAAAACGCGCCTAACCCGACCTACAGCCAATGACAGGTAATTAGCTAATAACTACCCCATCACCCTGGCAGATTTGCTTACTGAATGGTGATCCTTTTTGTTTTGGCGGCGACTCGCTTGGGCAAATGCATTTCGAGCACACCATTGTTGTATTTGGCCTGTGTAGTCGCTTCATCCACGTCTTGAGTCAGCGTAAAGGCACGGGCCACTTTGCCATAATAGCGTTCGCTGCGCAGCACTTTCCCGCCATCCTTCAGATCCTTTTCATTCTTTGTTTCGGCACTGATGGTGACATGAGCACCGTCAATGGTGACCTGGATATCTTCCTTTTTGACGCCAGGAATTTCTGCATGAACGGTAAAAGATTTTTCATCTTCGCTCACATCCAATTTTATCTGAACTTCCTGATGCCCTTCATAACGCACCGGTCGCATGAAAAATCCACGAAAGAGATCGTCGAAAGTATCATCAGCCTGGTTGTAACGCAAAATATTAGCCATCTCATCCTCCTAATTAGATACCGGGACACCCCGTGTGCCGAATATTGGGAATCTCAATTAAAATTTCAAGGGCGTGGATTGCAATGGGATGGCTCAGTTTCTGAACAACTCTTTCCAGAATATGCGTTTGTAGCCGATTGCATTTTGATTGAGCAGGCCGCCGCTGCGGTTGCTGCTACTGGCATTGGCAGTAGTGGTATTGCTTGCGGTGGTGCCATCGCTCAAGGTGACAAAACTCCCGGAAATTGCCGTGCCAGACAGACTCGTGCCGTCTGATTTGCTGATCAGTGTGCTGATCGAGTTATCCAGATTAATCACATTCGTGATCGCACCGCTTATTCCGGCAGCAAAATGGGTGGTGATAGTAGTGACCGTGAGATTGGCATTCACGATGCGCTGGATAACATCCTTTGAACCGTCATTATAATTGATGGTCGTCACGTCACCGGCAATAACCACGCTGCTGACCGTGCCCCCACTCCCCCCGCCCAGAGTGCCTATTTTAGGGTCAGTGGAACCCGCCGCCTTGGTGCTGGCTGCGCTAGTGCCATTATCCGCTCCAGGATTTTTTGTCCAGTTGGCGGCGTAAAAACAGGCGTTGTTCGGATGATGCCAGTAGGTGGTGTATTCCGCCAGCACATAACTGCTATAGTTTGCCGCTTTGACGCGCCAGCCATATTCAGGCCTGCCCAGATGATCGTTGAGTTCGAGCGCGCTGTTGGGCGTGTTGTCGCGGATAAGCTGTACGGTCAAAGCACCGCCGTGACGTACGCCAGTCGCCGTCGCAGGGGTGGTGACGGGTGCGACAGTTGACCAGCCCTTCGTTCCAGGTCCATCAAGCGGATACCCCAGCGTCGCATCATTGGCGGGCGCTCTGACAGGCTGGTACAGATTGCCATCATTGGCGCTTGCAGCGGCGTTTACACAACCCGGTGTACTTGGCATCAGGCCTGGGCGTACATCGCCATTACCCCACCAGTTTTTGGAGCCTAGTGCATCGATCGGCATATTGATGGTCAGGCTGCCGATATATTTTGGCCCGGTAGTCAGTCCATCGCCGGTTGAAGCGGGGTTGCGGTTATAAGTGGGGACGGCAGCCATATCGATGGTCGCCGAGGTGAGGTAATTTTTGATGCGGATATAACCAAAATCTACATAGGGCAGATAATTTATATCGCCAATATTCAGCTTCACTGCCGGGTTCAGGTATTGGTTTTGTAGCAGTACCTTGAAGTTTTGTGCGGTGCTGGGTATAGCCCTGTCCAGATTGAAACTAATCGAACTGGCATTGAGCATATTCACGCCGGTGACATCATAGATGTTGTCATATTGATGAATATGCGTATCTTTTTGACAACCAGAGGTGCAAGTATCCCCGGCGGTGCTGCCATTGGCGCCGCCGCTGAAGCTGGTGGTGGAAAGTGCAGGCGCCAGATCGCTCCAACCCGAGACGGCAGTCCCACCCACTGGTCCGGTATTGGTGCTGGTGCTGATATTCGAGTCTACCGTAAAACCATCGCTACATGCCGAGACACCGGCTGGCGCGGCAATGGCACACATAACCGTGGTGGGTGTAGTCGTGTTAGGTATTCTGGCACAAGCGATGGTATAGCCATTGACCGTCGTCGCATCGATGCTGCTATACAACTCATTAAGCCGGGTGCTGGCAGTGCCGTCATTTGAAGAAGTCCAGGAGGTAGCTCGGCCTATAAAGCTGTTCCCGCATTTCAGTGAAATAGTTTTTTTCTTGTCTACAGCGGTAAATACCAAATTGCCACTGGCGGGCGAACTGGCCGGAATGACTGAGGAATTGCCCGAGACTATCGTCAGTGTCTTGCCGTTATAGTCGGCTCCTGCGGGAGCCTTGAGGGTAATCGTGCTGCCCGATACGGTGGCCGTGTAAATGCCACTGCCAGTTTTGCTGACGAGGGTGGCAGCATTGTTGGCAGTGGCAGCGCCGCTGGGCAGATCGGCTATGCTTAAGGCGGGAATAATCGTCATTCCTTCCACCTGTATTCCGCCCAGGGTAGCCGGCAAGGTGTTGCCGGTGCTGCCGACCGTAACGGTGGCGCTGGCCTGTGTGCTGTTACTGATGGCGCCAAAATAAATATCCTGGTCAAAGTGTCCGCCGTCCACACCAGTGCCCACCGCCTGGGGAATGGCAAAAGTCACGTCAGGATTATTATTGAACAGGGTGGTGAATAAATTGCTCAGTTTTACCAGTACCGGTTGCGACTGAACACCGCGCGACACCCATTTACCGACCTCGATGCCGTCCACATTGGGCGCGATGACGGGCGTGTTGACCATTTGCGTGCCAGCGATAACGGTAGCATCGGTGGCGGTATATTTTATCCGGTCGGCAATGGTGATCAAGCCGTCACCATTCAGATCCATGAAAGGATCGACGCTGCCACCCGATAATGATTCCAGCGCCATTTGCCAGTTTTCACCCCACAAATAGGTGCTGGTGGTGGGAACCAGATAGCTGAGGGTCGGGTTGTAGGTGGTGAAATAATAACGTCCGCTGGAAATAAAGCTGCCTTCTCCTGTCAGACGTTCGCCACCGGTCGGCAATGCCACTTTCCAGCCTTTATTACCGCCGCTTGCCCAATTCGGTGTGACGAAACTCACCCGGCGCACCCTGGTCTGGCTATCCGGACAAGGCAGCGCACCGGGAACACCTGCCGTGTTATAGCAGCGTTCGGTCAGCACTGGAGCGGTCAGTGTGCTGTTGCTGGCAGGGGCGCTATCCCAGATTCCATAGACGTAAAATGTTGCCGTGTCGCCCAGATCGCCGGTGGCGCCGACACCACTGGTAGGCTGCGTGCCGGAAAAAATGCTGCCGGTACCAAAATTAACCATATAGCCGATACCGGAAGGATGGGGCATCGCGGCAGGTGACGCAGTTATCGGTTGCTTTGGATTGGTGACCTGCAGCACCAGCGCGCTCCAGGAAGCCGGTGTTGCGCTGGATAAATCAAATTTCCAGAGCGCACCATTCAGATCTCCCGCATAAACCCGATCAGTATAGCCATCATTATTGCTGTCAAAGGCCAGGATGTTATACAGGCCGTTCGGGCTGGTCGCGGTACCGTTACTCACGGCGACACCGGTGGTATTGGTGGCGTTACTGTCTGCTTTGATTGCCCTGACCAGTTTGCCGTCTGCCGCGTTGATCACATACAAATAGGCCTGATAGTCACCGCCATTGTTATAGCCGTTGCCGATGATCACCACCCTCAGCGGACTGCCGGCATTATTGATGGTCTTGAGTTGCGGCACACCATAGCTAAAGCCGAGGTTGCTGTAGGCAGTGGCGTTAGTGCTGCTGTCATTATTTTGCGGAGTGGCATAGTTAAGCTGGGTAGGGGTGATTTCCCAGAGTATTTTATCGGCTGCCTGTTGATCGGAAGTCGCGGTCAAGCCACTGGCGCCATCGATGTTTAACGCATACAGCCCCTTGCCGCCCGCACCCAGTGCGCCTACCAGTATCCGGCAGTTGCCTGAAGCGCAGGAAATATTGCCCACCGCGAGCTGCCCATCCACAAAATAATCATGTACATAAGGATAACTGGCCAGCTTGTTCATCTTGGTTAACAGCATTGAAGGTACATACGCCCAGCGCTCTGAGCCGTCGCTGCTGTTGATGGCATGCAACATACCATCGTTTGCGCCTACAAACAGGGTGGGATTGGTCGCATCAGCCAGGTAATAGACTTTAGAGTGGATGATGTCGCCCAACGAGGTGGGTATGGTGCTGCTGCCTTGCCGGGAGAGACGCGGACGCAGTTGCGTGGAACTTTCCAGATTGTGGTCGCCGCGTAGATAGTTGACGATTTGTGTGCTTGAATAGGCGGTTGTATTCACCGTGCTGGCCAAGGCGCCTTGTTGTGCAACCGACAGGCTGGCGGAAAGAAAAGGAACTTTAAGCCCATTATCCCTCAATGTGCCAATAAACCGCCCCGAACTAAAGTTCTGCGCTTCTATATGCACCGCAGCACCGCCTGACCACCTTTCCGCATCCGTGTTCAAGACCCCGGTCGCACTGATGGGAAAGGCATACAGGTTGCCACCCCAAAATTCCTTTTCATATTCAGTGCGGAACAAGGTTTCATGGTCGCTGGTCAAGGTGCTGTTGGTTAAAACTTCCTGGCCTACCGAGCCTATTGGCTGGAATTGCGGAGTGAAGGCGGTGACTGGGTAGGCAGGCGTAGCAATAACACAACTGGCCAGCATGGCCAGAGCTATCACGAGGTGATGGCGCATGAGATTCTCCTATTTGAGCGGCACGGCATAATAAGTCTGTACATATCTCACCGCGCCGCGCGGCCCCAGGCCGCGTGTGCTAATCAGGTAAGTGTTGACGCAATCGAAGTTTTTCTCATTGCCCGGATCGGTGCAGTCCAGCCCGACACCCGCTAACGGGGACGGATAGACACCGACAAAACCGATCACATAGCGTTCGCTATCATCTGCCGTCAAGGCGACAGAAGGTACCGGATCCGCATTGTTCCAGGACATATTCAAAGGGTCTATCGCGGCAGCAGGGCTGGCTGATGGAAGTGAAGCCGCATTGGCTTCCAGCCATTGTTCGGCCGCGTTTACCGCTGTTTCGGCATTATTGATCGCGAGATTCTCATAATGCAGATTAGCGGCCAGCTTGAATTGCGTCCCAGAGGCATTCATCGCCGCAACGCCAATCAGCATCAGGATTATCAGGATGATCAGGCTGATGATCAGGGTAGAGCCACGTTGTGTGGTCATGATTTATCCTCAGTTCTGGCAGGGACGTGCTGCTTTGTACCTCAAGGTGTTTTGCTGATAGTGCCGGTGGCTGAAATACTGGTGATGTTGGAGGTGGCGTAGGAAGTAGCGGCAAGTGCAGAACCATCGGAATTCACTAGCGCCAGGGTCAGTGTTACGGCAGTCCCGGTTCCTTGGGTACCGTTCGGGTTGAAGTGGATCGGTAGCGCGCTGCTGCTGATCAGGGTCATTTGCGAGGTGTAGGCATCATGTATCGCAATCGGGTTGGGATTGGCGGCAGTGCTTGCATCGCAGCTATTGCCATTGGTTGCGCTGTAGCAAACCAGCCAGCCTTTATTGGCCGCAACCGCAGGAATCGCATGATAGACGCCGGTGGTGGTGACGCAGTTGGTATGGGCGGCATTGCTCTTGCAGAATAACACCCAGCTATTGCGTTTGACGGCTTCGCTGTGAGCCCGATTCAGGTCGCTGTTAACCGGAGTTTAACAAGTACCAAATTTTAATCAATATAATCATAATATTGCAGCGTACTAGTTTTGTAAAAGAGAAA
>CAIRBC010000500.1 GCA_903876685.1 uncultured Nitrosomonadales bacterium
CGATGGGGGCGGAAGTTCATATCGAGCATGGTTATATCCATGCCAAGGCCAACCGGCTCAAGGGCGCGCGGATATTTTTTGATCTGGTCAGCGTGACCGGCACGGAAAATCTGATGATGGCCGCAACCCTTGCCGACGGGGTGACCGTGCTGGAAAATGCGGCGCGTGAACCTGAAGTGGTGGATCTCGCGCATTGCCTTTGCAGCATGGGTGCGAAAATAAAGGGTGCCGGTAGCGATACCATTACCATTACCGGTGTGGCAAAATTACACGGCGCAGCGCATCGCATCATGCCCGATCGAATTGAAAGCGGCACCTTCCTGGTGGCTGCGGCGGCGACGGGAGGCAACATTACCTTGCTGGACACTCGTTCGGATATACTCGAAAATGTGTTGGAAAAGCTGCATGAGGCGGGAGCAGATATCCAGGTTACCGAGAATACGATTAACCTGCAAATGCACCAGCGACCCAAGGCGGTTAATTTGCGCACGGCACCTTACCCTGCCTTTCCTACCGATATGCAGGCGCAGTTCATGGCGTTGAACAGCATTGCGGAGGGGAGTTCCATGGTGGTCGAGACGATTTTTGAAAATCGCTTCATGCATGTTCAGGAGTTGCGGCGTCTGGGCGCCCTGATCGATGTGGAAGGCAATACAGCGGTGATCAGAGGTCGCACTCAACTGGAAGGTGCTGCTATCATGGCGACCGATTTGCGTGCTTCTGCCTGTCTGGTTATTGCTGGCCTGGTCGCGCAAGGCGAAACCGTGATTGATCGTATTTATCACCTGGATCGTGGTTATGAACATATCGAAGCCAAACTTTGCTCTCTGGGTGCAAATATTTGTCGTATTCGTTAACCTATTTATGCCTCCTATGACCGGTCTGGTTTAGAATGTTATGCAATGCTGCACCCTGTCACAAGTCTGGTAAAATTTTAAAATATAAAGGAATTGCAATGATTATAAGCAAAGACACCGTTGTTTCGCTGACCTATGAATTATTTGATTCAGAAGGCGAGCTGCTGGAAAAGGTCGAAGAGCCTGTCAGTTATTTGCACGGTGGTTATGATGGCATTTTTCCGCTGGTCGAAGAAGCCTTGCATGGCAAAAAAATCGGACAGTATTGCAGTGTGACCATGCAACCTGACGATGCCTTTGGCGAGTATGATCACGACTTGGTCGAAGTGGAAGCGCGTAGCGCATTCCCTGCTGATGTCGCGGTCGGTATGCAATTTGAAGGGGCGCCCGAAAGTTCGGACGATGAAGATTTTCTGCTTTACACAGTGGTGGATGTAACGGATGATGAAGTGACGGTGGACGGCAATCATCCGCTGGCAGGTAAGACCTTGTCTTTCAATTGCACCGTGACCGGTGTGCGTCATGCCACTGAAGAAGAGTTGGAACATGGTCATGTGCATGATGAAGGCGCGCCGCACCTACATTAATGACTTAACGGATGCCTGATTTTCAATGATATGGAAAAAAGATACCCACAAGATAAAGCTGCCAGTGCCGAGATTTTGAGGTTGATTCTCCAGAAATCGGCAGGACAGCCCGCTGCTTATACGCCACCCGCTTACGCGGTATGGTATGAATTTCTGACGGGCATTAATCCGCCGTTAACCGAGGCGATCAATATTCTGTATGCGAGTAACGAACAAATTACCGATGAAATAGTCGAGTCCTTGTTCGATAGATATGTATCTGAAAGTAATCCTGAAGCGCAAAAAGCCTTCAGGCAGAATATGCAAAGGGTATTACGCAACCTGACACAACTCGCCGATACAACGGGGGGCGAAACGGGGCGTTTTAGTGCAGGCTTGCAGCAATATGGTGCAAAGTTGACCGGCAAACTGGACACACCGATGCTTCAGGAACTGGTCAACGAGATCCTGCTTGACACGCAGACCATGCATAATTCGGTTAACCTGTTACAAGGTAAGCTGCACGAAAGCAAGAATGAAATTACCAAGCTGCAAAATGAGCTACAAAACGCTAAAAGCGAGGCGTTGATTGATCCGCTGACCGGTATGCTCAACCGGCGTGGTCTGGAATTGCAGATCAAGAATCTGGCCTTGAATTCAGATTTCAAGGACAAGAAAGTCGCTTTCATGATGTTGGATATCGATTATTTCAAAAAAGTGAACGACACCTACGGACATTTGTTTGGTGACAAGGTGTTGCGTGCCATCGCAGAAATGCTGAAGGCCAAGGTAAAAGGACAAGATTCGGTGGCTCGCATGGGCGGCGAAGAATTCGCGGTGTTGCTGCCGGATACGTCGATGAAAGGCGCCTTTGCGGTTGCCGAACATATTCGTCTGGGCATCCAGAAAGGCAAAATTCGCCGACTGGATAAACAGGAGACCGTCGAAGGCATCACCATTTCCATTGGCATTTCCGATTGCGAGGCGAATGGTAACTGGACCGAAGCCATGAGCCGTGCGGACGAAGCACTGTATACCTCAAAAAGACTGGGTCGCAACAGAACCACGTTGTCGGGTAGCCTGTAACCTGAAACTCGCGTAGGGTACTCTGCAGCACTATTGATGCGCTCGTGTACCCTGCGAAAACGGTAGTTCAGTTTGTGTCTTGGGCTTTCCAGCGTTTCAGCAACAAAGCATTGCTGACCACAGACACCGAACTCAAGGCCATCGCGGTACCTGCGATCATTGGATTGAGCATACCCAGCATCGCCAGCGGAATGCCCAGCACGTTATAGGCAAAGGCAAAAAACAGGTTCTGGCGAATTTTTTTTAAACTGGCGCGGGACAAGGAAATGGCATCCACCACCCCCATCAGATCATTTTTCATCAGGGTGATATCCGCCGCCTGAATGGCGATATCGCTACCGCTGCGCATCGCAAAGCTGACATCTGCGGCTGCAAGTGCGGGCGCATCGTTGATGCCGTCGCCCACCATTCCTACCAGACCATAGCGGGCTTTAAGCGCTTTGACTTCCTCAGCCTTGTGTTTAGGCAACACCTCTGCCCTGAATTCCGTGATGCCGGCTTGTGCTGCAATGGCTTGGGCCGTAGACAGGTTGTCGCCACTTAACATCACCACCCGGATGCCCATTGCAGTCAGCCTTTCTACCGCCTCACGACTGCTGGCGCGCAATTGATCGGCAAAAGCGATATAGCCCAGCAAACTGGCATCGCAAGCCAGGGCAATCACGGTCTTGCCTTGCTGTTGCAACTGTGCAACGAGCGGTTGATTCTCCATGTTTGCAAAGGCCGGAGAGCCCAGCAAATAATGCTTGCCATCGATTTCAGCCTTCAATCCCTTTCCAGCAACTTCTGCGACATTTGTCGTCTGTTCCGGCACCAACAGCAAGGATTTGGCGTGAGTCACCAGTGCTATGGACAGCGGATGAGTAGACCCTTGAGCCAGTCGTGCAGCGGCTTTCAGTAATTGTTCGGCGGAAATACCCGGAACAGGCAGCAAGTCGGTCAAGGCAGGGCGGCCATAAGTCAGGGTTCCGGTCTTGTCTACAACCAGCACTGCAAGCCGGTGGGTACGTTCCAGCGCCGCCGCATCCTTGATCAGTATCCCGACTGAGGCTGCGCGCCCGGTGGCAACCACTACCGCAGTCGGAGTGGCCAGTCCCAGCGCACAAGGACATGCAATTACCAGCACCGATACGGCATTGATTAGCGCAACCGTGAAATTACCGCCAAGCATCCACCAAGCCACTAAGGTCAGGAGTGCGACGAGCAATACCACCGGCACGAATATCGCAGAAATCTGGTCGGCGAGTCTTTGGATCGCGGCCTTGGAGCCTTGCGCCTGTTCTACCAGACGAATAATTGCGGCAAGCTGGGTGTGTGAGCCAACTGCCAGCGCTCGGCATTTCAGCAGGCCAGCACCGTTATGTGTGGCGGCATAAATCTTGTCTCCGGTCTGTTTCAATTGCGGCAGACTCTCTCCGGTGAGCATCGCTTCATCGATACTACTACTCCCTTCCAACACCAGACCATCGACCGGTACGCTTTCACCGGGTCTGACCAGAAACACGTCGCCCGGCTGCATCTGGTCTATTGCCAGCGCGCTTATCACGCCATTCCGTTCTACCTGTGCCAGAGTGGGTTGCAGGTTGCACAAGGCTTCGAGTGCACTGGAAGCGTTACCCTTGGCGCGTGCTTCGAGTAACTTGCCCAGCAGTACCAGCGTGATCAGCGTGGCACTCGATTCAAAATACAGACTATGGTTCATGCCATGGCTTAGTAGCATTGCACAGCTCAACAAATAAGCTGCGCTAGTGCCGAGTGCCACCAGCACATCCATATTGCTACCGCCGCTTTTCAGACTGCTCCAGGCACCGGCATAAAAGCGCTGGCCGATCCAGAATTGCACCGGCGTGGCGAGCGCAAATTGCATCCAGCCAGGCAACAGCACACTATGCAACAGCATCGGCAATAATAGCGGCAGGGTCAGCAATATTGAAATGCCCAAGTGAATTTGTAAATCTCGCATGGCTGCAATGCGCGCGTTTTTTTCGGCAGCAAAATCGCGCAAGGGATGTGCATCGAAACCTGCCCCCTGGATGGCTTTGATCAGGGCATCCACACCGGTGTTTTGCGGGTCATAGCGGATATGCGCTTTTTCGGTGGCGATATTGACCGTAGCCGCCACTTCCGGCAGTTGATTCAATAGTTTTTCCAGACGTGCGGAACAGGAGGCACAGTGCATGCCGGTGACTTGCAGATCAATATTTGCGGTACTCATGCCTTTATTTAGAATCTATTTTCTTGCTAGACTCGCAAGTATTCATGCCGAACAGGCCATAGGCCGGACAAACTCTCAACATACCGGTCAAGAATGGCACTACGCCGATCCAACCCCACACGCCGATGACATGGGTTGCTGTCAAGCCGATCAGCACCACTCCTGCCAGAATACGTAAAGTACGATCGATACCGCCTACATTATTTTTCACTTGAAACTCCTGTTATGGATGAATGGAGGGTTTATCTTAAATGAATCGGGCACGTTTGTCTGACTAAAATTACACTTCTAACAGAAAATTAGATTAAAAATAGCGCCCTAACCTCAGAACCGCCTTTGCCAAATACAGACACCTTTCCGTCTTCTGTGACCGTGATGCGGCCAACATAGCCATATTTAAACAATTGGTTCCAGCGCAATTACCTCGTACAATGTCAGTACCTGTTCAATTACTGAAGTCACACCTGACGAATGCAAAGATTACGCATCTATCACCTGACAGAATATTCATTCTCGAATCAAGTGACACTCAATCAACACCGCCTGTTATTACGGCCGCGTGAAGGTCATGATGTACGTATCGAGTCCTCACAACTGGAAATTATCCCGGATTACAAGATCAAATGGCATCGTGATGAATTTGACAACAGCCTTGCTCTCATAAACTTTCATCAGCGTACTGATAAGCTAATCATCGCCAGCAACGTCATCATCCAGCATTACGCGCCAGAGCCCTTTGACTTTTTACTTGAGGAATATGCGGTCTATTTCCCCTTCACCTATGCGGCTGAAGAACAAATCAATCTGGCGGCCTTTCAGCAACCGATCTATTTAGCTGACCGGGATATCATCAACAACTGGATATTACCGCTAGCGCTGTATGGTATGGGGACGTTTGCCATGTTGCTGACGCTTAATCAGGCAATTTACCAACAATTTCGTTATCAAATCAGAGAAGAAGCAGGGGTTCAGTCACCCGCACAGACAATTATCCTGCGCAGCGGATCATGCCGTGATTACGCTACCTTATTCATCGAAGCTTGTCGCTGGATGGGTTTGGCCAGTCGCTTCGTCAGTGGATATTTACATGCACCTGCAACCGAAGTTGGCAATGCATCCACCCATGCCTGGGTAGAAATATATCTGCCAGGCACTGGTTGGAAGGGCTTTGATCCTACTTCAGGCGAGGTCACCAGTAATCAGCATATTGCCGTTGCCGTTGCACGCAATCCTGAATCGGTACCCCCTGTTTCAGGCAGCTTCATCGGACTAGATCCTGCAATATTAAAAGTCAATGTGCAGGTAAATCTGCTTGACTAAGCCGATTATCAGCTAACGGATGTCCTGAATCCCCTCACCGAGTTGGCCAGAAGCATTATCTCACCACGACTAGACCGTCCCGTCTTGCTTTATGGTCAGGTTATGAGAAGCGCCAGCAGCGATGAAAGTCACATTGGTGAGGTTTGCTACAGGTATGCAAAGTTCAGTCTAGATGGGCCAATCACTCAACAGTGAAACTACCTGCCGTGCGTTAGCGATGCGCACGGGAATTTGATTGTAAATTGCATATGACCTAGCTATAAATTCCTCCATCCCCATAAACCTTCCGCCAAGGGACTCCGGTTGTTTGAATAGCATCGGGGTCTCATACTTAAGCTGGTGAAATTCCCTGATTGGTTCATAGATCGGCCACCAACTAGAAGACGCCAGATAATTTGGTAGCATTTCGTATGGGATTAGAATTTTAGTGAGCCCCAGGAAATCGGCGATGAAAGAGGAAAACTCCTGAAACACTGCGGGTGTCGGATGGTTTATCGTATATAGACATGGAACTTCATTCACGAGTTCGAAGAACATCTTTGCAAATCGGATGTCCAGTTCGGCATCTCTGCGAAGCAATTCCGCTTTTGATACATCATACGCACGGAAAAGACCCAACCGCTCAAATTCTTTGGCGTTAAATCTCTTTTGGCACTGATCAGGCGAGAGACCTTGTATGAAACTGTGAATTATTAGTTTACTATGGTAGTCTCCTATAGGTGATTGTATTCTTCCAGCCTGATCACCCAAGTAGATTATATCTGGTTGCAGACCAGAAAAATTTACGTTGGTTAAGGTGTAAAGTGGCTGCACCCTTTCCCGAAGAGTTTTAATTTCGTAAGCACCAAACGCTTTACCATTTTGAAAGCTTAGAATAACTGTCTCTGGTTTTTGAGCGAGCCGCTCAAAATTTTCCGCCGCATCTATGAAGGGAGGTCTTCCATAAAGATGGATCGGAACACTAAATACTGAGTCGACACCGGCAAGATTTGACAGGGACTTCGTAATCGGTAAGACATGGCAATTTACAACTACACCAATGTGCATAAATGGTCTACCCTTTGCGCGTTAATCGACTATAAACTCTTAGAGCAACGGAGTATTCAGACTTACTTCTCCAATGTGACGTTATGTGAGCCTTCAGCACCCAAATAGGTGGCCAGCAGGCGTACCGTGCTGGTTCCCAGGTTCATTCCCCGATGTGGTACATCCATCGCCTCGAGGAAGGCATCGCCTTTGCGATATATTTTTTTGCCCTTGATGCCGTAATCGACGGTCAATTCTCCGTCGAGAACATAGGCGACCAGCGGCACTGGATGCCTGTGCAATTTTGTATCCGCACCAGGTTCGATCGTCACAATGCTCACGGTTACTTTTGCCGAGCCGGTTGTCGGATAATGGACTGCTTCCCCCATGACGGTGGTTCCGGTCGATAATAATTCCTGGGTAGGATAAGCATCAGCCTTGACGACTGATGGTAACAAAGCCAGTGTAAAAACAAAGGCGAGAGTGGTTACGAGTTTTAGCATATTGTGTACTCAAGTAATATTTTTCTAAATTACTAACGTTTCGGGGTTGAAAATCACCATAAAAAATAACATAACGATATGATTTTAATAAGTAATGTGGCCTCTAAAAGAGTATAATAATGGTTGTCTTGCAAACAAACCAACTCAGGAGGCCACAATGAATCATGGCACAA
>CAIRBC010000501.1 GCA_903876685.1 uncultured Nitrosomonadales bacterium
GAAATGGAGGTTCATGGGTAGGGATGGGGAGATAACCAGCCACTTGGTTGCTGTCTTTTAGCAACCTAGTGGAGTGGCTAGTGGGTTCATCAGGGAAACGGGCATGATGGGTTTCATCATCAGGGGTGGCAATTTGCCATGCCCGTTAGCAGAGCGGTTTTCCGTACGATGGATAAACAAATCGATCATTCAACCAAGGCATCTCTGCTTTAAAGCTCGCTGTCCCGCACCTGAAGGGCAAAGTTGATAAGCTGTAATGGATGACGGGGTTCCTTATCGCGATTGCCGCCGCCGATTTTGCCAAACAGTTCATCTGAAATTGTTCCATGCTTGGTCGCATCTTTAACATGAAACTACTGGCCGTGTAACCATTCGATCATTGCATCCTGTGCCGCTTGACCATATTTTGCATTCGGGTGATTGATCAGGAATACCAGTATCCATTGTTTGCCCTCTTGTGCCCGTACATAACCGGCCAGCGTCTTGACCCCTTCGAGGGTGCCGGTTTTGAGATGTGCTTGAGCGGTGGCGGTGCTTTGCTTGAGACGTTTTTTTACTGAACCATCCACGCCGAGTATCGGTAAGCTGGCCATAAATTCGGCACTATAAACATGAACAGCGGCCTTTTGCAGTAATTGTGCGAGATGAGCGGCGCTGATACGCTCGTTGCGAGAGAGTCCCGCACCGTTTTCCAGCACCAGTTCCGGCAAGTCCAGTTGTTGCTTTTTCAGCCAATCCTGCAGGACTTTTTTGCTGCGTCCAATTGTGGCGGGAAGCGGGTTATCGGGCGCGCTTGTCGTGCCGAGTGTCAGAAACAACTGGCGAGCCATGACATTGTTACTATATTTATTAATATCACGGATCATGGTGCTTAACGGTTCCGAGTAATGGCTGGAAAATAGCATGGCATTGGAACTGGCCGTTCCTTCGTACAGCTTCCCTTTTAAGATACCACCCAGTTCCAGCCACAGGCTGCGGAATAGTATGTCTACATTGCGCAGATGCGGCAATAAACTAAGGTGCTGTTCTCGCTCACCGCAGACGACAGGATATTTGCCCTGAAAAATAACTATGTCGTCTTCCATTTGCACCTGGATATTGTCATCCCAATGATCGCAATTGAGCCTTGCTGCGTCCAGTGTCAATCGATTTTCTAGCTTGACAGTGTCTTGCGAGGGGATGCTGACAATTTTCAAGCCCTTTTTTTCTGGTACATAACGCAAATGCAGCGTATTGAAATTTAATAATAATGCATCAGGGGGGACATTATAGGCGCGCATCGGGTCGTTATCGAAAGCGCCCGGATTTGCAGGCGCTATTTCGAAAAAGCTGCGATCCAGTAACAGGTTGCCGCGAATTTCACGTAGTCCGCGAGCGCGCAATTCGCTCAGCCAAAGCCAGAATTGCTCGATCGTCAGTTTTGGATCTCCATAGCCTTTCAAAACAAGATTTCCATATAGCACACCGTCTTTCAATTCGCCATCCAGATAGGCCTCGGATTTCCAGGTGTAGGCAGGTCCCAGCAAGTCCAGACCTGCAAAGGTGGTGAGCAATTTCATCGTGGAGGCTGGATTCATCGGTCTGTCTGCATTCAGGCTCAATAGCGATTTTTGTCCGTCTACGCGCCTTACCTCGATCGCGACGTTTTCCAGCGGAATGCCGGCCTCCTTGAGTGATTGACTTACTGTATCGGGCAAGGCACAGGCCTCAGATGTGAGTAGTAACAGTGGCAACATGAAATGCGTGCAGCGACGTTGGTATCCTCGCCATCTTGCGACGAACAGTCCTGCGGCAAATTTTATCAACCCAAATGGGGGGGGTGATGGCGAAGCATTCATATCAATCGCGAAGCATGCGGTTTGAGCCTGATCGCATGTAAACTTTTGAATTTTACTTAGATGGAATGGGCTAGCCAATATTTACCACTACCTGTAGATATGTCATTTAACGTGAAACTCGCGCAGCGATTCGTACGCTCCTTCGCCCGCTTGTGGGAGAGGGATGGGGAGAGGGAAACGGGCATGGCCGGTTTCATTATCAGGTGTGGCATATTTGCCATGCCCGTTAGGGATATGGAGCATAAAATATGCTGGATAGTCAAAGCAACGTCCTGTAGCTAGGGTAACGTTCTGGCCAGACGAAAGCCGAAATTACCATAGCGGTCGGCAGGATTTTCGCCGCCGCGAATCGCCGCGCGAGCGAGCAGCGGATCATCGAACCAGGAACCGCCGCGCACCACTCGTGCAGCACAGTCTGCCGCCCAGCAATCGCTCGTCCATTCCCACACATTGCCACTCATGTCATACAAGCCGAAACCATTAGGTTGTTTCTGACCAACAGGATGGGTCTGGTAGATACTGTTGTCTGCGTACCAGCCTACGACACCTAAATCATTGCCACCGCAGTATTCGCTATGACTGCCTGCATAGCAGGCATATAGCCATTCGGCTTCGGTCGGCAAACGGTATTGTTTGCCTGTTATCGCATTTAGTTTTTGGATGTATTCCTGAGTATCGTTCCAGTTCACTTGTTCAACCGGGCAAAAGTCACCACATCTGGAGAATTTGCTGGGGTTGTCTTTCATCACCAACCGCCATTCGCCTTGGGTGACTTCATGTTTGCCTAGTTCATATGGCTTACCCGGAATGCGCACCATCTCTGGCACTATTATATGCTCGATCGGAGGCGTTTCATCCTTGGGAAAAGCCTGTAGCGGGCTTAATACCAAAGCCACCCATAAAATCTGCCATGATTTGCTTTTCATTTTTGCCCCCGTTAGTCCAACAATCTAATTTAATGCTAGCATATTCTACTTGAACCCAAATAACCTGAAATAAAATTTACCTGTGGGCAGCGATAGCAGTATCCATCGATTAATCCTGTTTTTTCGCCAGCATAGCCTGTAAAGCAGCGAAAGGATTATGGGTTGCGAGGGTTTTATCTTCAGTCGTTCTTCCCCGTATTGTCTCATCAAGCAGCCGCGCATGCTCATTATCGTGACAATACAGACAGAGCAGTTCCCAGTTGCTGCCATTGGCAGGGTTATTGTCATGATTGTGATCCTTGTGATGCACCGTCAACTCGCGTAGACGCACTCCGGAAAATTCACGACCACAACGCCCGCATATCCAGGGGAATAATTTAAGTGCATGCTCGCGATAACCGGATTCTCGCAACTCCCGTTGCTTGCGTGCCTCAAGGACAACGCTGTCCAGTCGGCTATGATTGGGTGATTTGCTCATGTCAGTTGATTCTATTCAAAGTAGTTAAATTGAAAATACAAAGCGCATATTCACGCGCCCAAAGCGCGCATTTGCCTAAAATCCGCTACAAATGTGTCAAAGCGCTGCTGTTCTATTGCCAGGCGGATATCCTTCATCAACTGCTGATAATAATGCAGATTATGAATGGTATTCAGGCGTGCCCCAAGAATTTCGCCTAAACGGTGCAAATGATGCAAATAGGCACGACTGAAATTGCGGCAGGCATAACAGGCACAGTGTTCATCCAGTGGTCGCAGATCCATCCGGTATCGGGCATTCTTGATTTTAATGTCACCCAGGCGGGTGAACATCATGCCGTTGCGCGCATTGCGCGTCGGCATCACACAATCAAACATATCGATCCCCTGTGCTACTGCACCCACAATATCTTCAGGCGTACCAACCCCCATCAGATAGCGCGGCTGGTGTTGTGGCAATTGCGGTGCGGTATACGCCAGTATGCGTTGCATGTCCTGCTTGGGTTCCCCTACCGACAGACCGCCAATTGCATAACCGTCAAAACCAATACTAATCAATTCTGTCAGGGACTCCAGACGCAGGTTTTCGTACATCCCTCCCTGCACGATGCCAAACAGTGCATTCGGATTCCCTTCATGTGCAACCCTGGAACGTGCAGCCCAGCGTAGTGACAGGCGCATCGAATCTGCCGCATCATTTTCACTGGCGGGGTAGGGGGTGCATTCATCGAAAATCATCGCGATGTCTGAATTGAGTACCCGCTGAATACGCATCGACTCTTCTGGTGTCAGAAAAAGTTTATCGCCATTTATCGGTGACTGAAATTTCACCCCTTGCTCCGTAATTTTGCGTAAGGCACCCAGACTAAATACCTGAAATCCGCCCGAATCAGTGAGTATCGGACCATCCCAACCCATGAAACGGTGTAACCCGCCATGCGCTTCAATCACCTCCAAACCGGGGCGTAGCCACAGGTGGAAAGTGTTACCCAATACAATATGCGCATCGATTTCATGTAATTCTACAGGCGACATTGCCTTTACCGTCCCGTAAGTGCCGACAGGCATGAAGGCGGGAGTTTCGACCACACCATGTGCCAGCATCAATTGACCGCGTCGTGCAGCACCCGAGGTTGTTTTTAAATCAAACTGCATGGTCTCTCCGTTCGATAAGCATGGCATCGCCATAACTGAAAAAGTGATACTCATTTTCGACTGCATGGCGATAAGCCGCCAGCATCTGCGACATACCGCCAAACGCACACACCAGCATTAACAAGGTGGAGCGTGGCAAATGAAAATTGGTCAACAATAAATCGACGATACGAAATTGATAGCCCGGTGTGATAAAAATGCAGGTCTCTCCCGCACCAGCCTGCAAAGGCTGCGCCGCACTCTCCAGCGCCGCACTCTCCAGCGCACGCAGACTGGTAGTACCTACTGCAATCACTCTGCCACCCAAGCGCCGCGCGCGGGATATCGCCTCCACGGTTGCCTGGCTAATTTCATACCATTCGCTGTGCATGACATGATCGCTTATCTGCTCGGCGCGCACTGGTTGAAAGGTTCCAGCACCCACATGTAAGGTAATATAGGCAAGCTGTACCCCTTTATCTCGCAACGCCTGCAACAGCTGCGCATCAAAATGCAAACCTGCCGTAGGTGCGGCCACCGCCCCTGCAGATCGCGCAAACACCGTCTGATAGCGCGCCTCGTCAGCAGAGTTTGCCGCATGACTAATATAGGGGGGTAGAGGTAATCGTCCGTGTCTTTCTAAAGAGGTCAGCACGTCCAGTGCAAAGCCAAGTTGATAAAATTCGCCCTCACGCCCCAGCACGTCGACACGCAAGTGCTCTTCAAGCAACAACTGACTACCTGCTTTAGGTGGATGGCTGGCACGCACTTGCGCCAGCACCTGATGCTTGTTCAGCACACGCTCGACCAGCACTTCTACTTTACCGCCACTGTCCTTGGTACCAAACAAACGGGCTTTAATGACTCGCGTATCATTCAATACCAGCACATCATCCGCTCGAACCAGTCGTAACAATTCGGCAAAGCGGCAATCTTCCAGTCCATGCTGCTGCATATGCAATAAACGACTGGCACCACGCAACTCGGGCGGATGCTGGGCGATGAGCCTTTCGGGCAAAATAAAATCAAATTCACAGGTGCGCATACAAGTATATTGATATAAAGGTGCAATTGTAGTTGATGTGGAGCACAGATTCATGGATAATGCGACCCGCTTAGCCGGGGTGGTGGAACTGGTAGACGCGCCGGACTCAAAATCCGGTGTCTGAAAGGACGTGAGGGTTCGAGTCCCTCCCCCGGCACAAGATATCAAATGCTGTTTAAGGTGTCAACCAAACGAATAAGCAGTGCGTTATAGCTACCGACACGGTAGTGTCTTAAAATGATTTAACAACCTACTAAAATTAATTGGAGTCAAACATGAGCAAACTTTTATCCGTACTGATCGCAGCTGTTTTTGCAACCATTTCTTTCTCAGCTGCCGCTGAAGCACCTGCAAAGGCTGCCGCTGCTCCTGCTGCCGCTGCTGCACCTGCAGCAAAGGCTGAAGCCAAGAAAGAAGAAGCAAAGCCAGCTGAAGCTGCACCTGCAAAGCCAGCCAAGAAGTCCAAGAAGTCCAAGAAAGCAAA
>CAIRBC010000502.1 GCA_903876685.1 uncultured Nitrosomonadales bacterium
CGAATATCCTATTGATAAATTTTGATAAATTTCTCAACAGAGTTTTTTAGGTTTAATGTCTCAAGTTAGCACAAATGGTGCGCAAGCGCACCCTACGGTAAGACTCATGAGCCTAGGATATCTTCTACCACCCTTTAACCTCATTGGTAATTGCGTAAAGTGTAAACCGAGAAATGAAGGATGCCTTTATTTTTGGTTAAACTTTATTTGACCCGGTATAACGCCGATTGAGCATGTGCTTGCAAGCCTTCTCCAAATGCCAGCGTCGCAGCGATCGTCCCCAGTTTTTGCGCACCAGCGGCAGACACCTGTATCAGGCTACTGCGTTTTTGAAAATCGTATACACCTAGCGGTGACGAAAAGCGTGCGGTTCCTGAGGTAGGCAGTACATGGTTTGGACCAGCACAATAATCACCCAAGGCTTCTGAGGTATAGCGTCCCATGAAGATCGCACCCGCATGTTTCAACTTGGGTAACCAGCTTTGCGGCTCGGCCACCGACAATTCCAGATGCTCCGGGGCAATGCGGTTGCTGATCTGACAAGCTTCTTCGAGATCGGCTACATGGATCAGTGCGCCACGATCTTCCAGCGCAGTACGGATGATGTCGCGGCGCGGCATTTGTGCGAGCAACCTCTGAGCACTATTGGCGACTGCTCCAATAAATTTTTCATCGGGTGACAACAGTATCGCTTGCGCCAGTTCGTCATGTTCGGCCTGCGAAAATAGATCCATCGCAATCCAGTCAGGGTTGCTATGTCCGTCGCAGATCACCAGGATTTCTGAGGGGCCAGCAATCATGTCGATGCCGCACACCCCGAATACGCGGCGTTTGGCGGCCGCTACAAAGGCGTTGCCCGGACCCACGATCTTGTCTACCCTGGGAATGGTTTCGGTGCCATAGGCTAACGCTGCTACCGCCTGAGCACCGCCGATGGTAAATACGCGATTCACACCGGCAAGATAAGCCGCTGCCAGTACCAGCTGATTTTTCACCCCGTCCGGCGTGGGTACGACCATGATCAGCTCAGAAACACCCGCCACTTTCGCAGGCAAGGCGTTCATCAGCACTGAAGAAGGGTAGGCGGCCTTACCGCCAGGCACATATAGACCTACGCGATCCATCGGCGTAACTTGCTGACCCAGTAAGGTGCCGTCTTCTTCAGTGTAGCTCCAGGAGGTCTGTAGCTGCTTCTGATGGTAAGCAGTTACACGTTGTGCGGCTTGTTCCAGTGCCTCGCGCTGTGCCTTTGGCAACCCGTTAAACGCGGCGAGCAATTCGGCTTGCGGCAGTTCCAGTTGGGCGGCATTCGCAACTTGTCTGCGATCAAACTTCTGCGTGTATTCCAGTACCGCAAGATCGCCACGCCGTTTGACCTCGGCCAATATGCCGGCAACGATTCCTTCCAGCTTTCCGTCGGCTGTTTCCTCGAAGGCAAGCAGCTTGTCCAGCACGCTATTGAAGTCAGGGCTGCGACTGGATAGTTGTCTGATATTCATTTTGCAATAACTCCCAATCAGCGATTTTATTTTTGGACTGCAAGGGCAAAGGCATCCAGCATCGGCTGGATGACCGCATACTTTAGTTTAAGCGCCGCCTGATTGACCACCAGTCGCGAGGAAATATCGGCAATATGTTCGACCGCCTTCAGATGATTTGCCTTGAGTGTACTGCCACTGCTGACCAGATCGACAATCGCGTCTGACAGACCGACTAGCGGCGCCAGTTCCATCGACCCATACAGCTTGATCAGATCCACATGTACGCCTTTGGCGGCGAAGTGGTCTCTTGCGGTCTGTACATATTTGGTCGCGACGCGCAGCCGAGCACCCTGGCGTACTGCCGATTCGTAGTCAAAATCATCGCGTACCGCCACCATCATACGACAGCAGGCAATACGTAAATCCAGCGGCTGATATAGGCCGATTCCGCCATGTTCATTGAGTACATCCTTGCCTGCCACACCCATGTCAGCCGCGCCATATTGCACATAAGTCGGCACGTCAGAGGCACGCACGATAATCAGGCGCACGTCCGTGCGGTTGGTCTGCAGAATGAGCTTGCGCGAAGTTTCCGGGTCTTCCAGCGGTTGGATACCTGCCGCTGCCAGCAACGGTACCGTTTCGTCGAAAATACGGCCTTTGGATAAAGCGATAGTGATACCAGTCATGATATTTCAGGGATTAACATTAAAGTTGGCATTCTACCGTTAACCACCTCAAACTGAAATCTGATTTGAAGTGAGCGTGGTTTTGGTCTGTGAGACAGCCTGGTTGACATTGTTTGAAGGCATTGATATTGTCGCGACCCTGATGAGGAGTCCTTTGGCTAAAAATCTTAAATTATCCCCTGATGCATTGCGCCGCAAGGTGCGGATCGATTCTCTTGCTGACATTGAATACCCTGCAGATTTGCCAGTGGTGGGCAAGCGGGAGGTGTTGGCGCGCGCGATTGCACAACATCAGGTGGTAGTGGTTTGCGGCGAAACGGGCTCGGGCAAGACGACGCAATTACCCAAGATCTGTCTGGCGCTGGGGCGTGGCATTCTGGGGGCTATCGGCCATACCCAGCCGCGTCGTGTGGCAGCCAGAACCGTGGCGGCACGCATCGCGGCTGAACTCAAAACCGAGTTGGGTGGTACGGTCGGTTTCAAGGTACGCTTCAACGACAAGGTGTCGAATGACACCTGTATCAAGTTGATGACTGATGGCATCCTGCTGGCAGAAATTCACAGTGATCCGAAACTTGAAAAATATGACACCCTGATCATCGATGAGGCGCATGAACGATCGCTGAATATCGATTTCCTGCTGGGTTACCTCAAGCAATTATTGCCGGTTCGGTCCGATCTTAAGCTGATTATTACCTCTGCCACTCTCGATGCGGAACGTTTTGCGAAGCATTTTGGTGCTGAGGTGATCGAAGTATCCGGGCGCAGCTATTCCATCGAGACACGTTATCGTCCGTTGCAGTTGAGTGAAGAAGGGGATGCGCAGGACGTGCCGCAGGCGGTGAGTGCTGCGCTGGACGAACTGGCGGCAGGGGGCTTGCGTGGTGACGTGCTGGTGTTTTTGCCCGGTGAGCGCGAGATACGTGACACGCATGAGGCGTTGCGTAAGCATCATCCGAAAGGGATTGAAGTGTTGCCGTTGTATTCGCGACTCTCGGCCAGCGAGCAGGATCGGGTGTTCAAGACCGGTGCGCAACGTCGCGTAGTGCTCGCGACCAATGTTGCTGAAACTTCGCTGACTGTACCCAATATCGGCTATGTGATCGATTGCGGACTGGCGCGGGTAAACCGCTACAGCATCCGGCAGAAGGTTGAGCAACTGCATATCGAAAAAATATCCCAGGCCTCTGCCAATCAGCGTAAGGGGCGCTGCGGGCGTGTGATGAGTGGTATCTGTATCCGTCTTTATGACGAGGCCGATTTCTTGCAACGCGCTGAATTTACCGACCCTGAAATATTCCGCGTCTCGCTGGCCACGGTAATCTTGCGCATGAGTTCACTGGACTTGGGCGACATCAAGGATTTTCCGTTCATCGAGCTACCGACACCGCGCATGATCGCAGACGGCTATCAGTTGCTCGCCGAACTTGGTGCAATAGATGAATATTATCAGCTCACTCCCTTAGGTCATGAGTTGGCAC
The DNA here is from genome assembly GCA_903876685.1 of uncultured Nitrosomonadales bacterium. Lineage (GTDB taxonomy): Bacteria > Pseudomonadota > Gammaproteobacteria > Burkholderiales > Gallionellaceae > Gallionella. The sequence continues at coordinate 3,652 of CAIRBC010000502.1, forward strand.
GGCTGCCGCTTGATCCGAAAATTGCGCGGTTGTTGCTGGCCGGACGACAATATCATTGTTTGAGCGAAATTCTGATTATTGCCAGCGCACTGTCGGTGCAAGATGTGCGCGACCGCCCGTTGGAGCGGCAGGAGGCTGCGGATCTGGCGCATAAGCGCTTTGCCGATGAGCGTTCGGATTTTCTGGCCTATCTGAAAATATGGGCTTGGTTTGAACAGGCGGTTGCGCTGAAAAAATCCAACCGTTTGCTGGCAGAGGATTGTCGCAAGAATTTCCTCTCGCCGTTGCGTCTGCGCGAATGGCGGGAACTGCATCAGCAATTGCATGCGCAAACCGCCGAAATGGGCATGAAGCAAAATGAACTGCCCGCCAGTTATGAGCAGATGCACAAGGCCTTGCTATGCGGCTTGCTCGGCAACATCGGCATGAAAAGTGTGGATGGCAACGAATACCTGGGCGCGCGCGGCATCAAGTTTTTTATTGCCGCCAATTCTGTACTGGCCAAGAAAGGCAGTAAATGGGTGATGGCGGGCGAGCTGATCGAGACACATCGCTTGTATGCGCGGTGTATGGCGCGTATCGAAGTGGAATGGCTGGAAGAGACCGGCAGCCATCTGATCAAGCGTCACTATTACGATCCGCATTGGGAAAAAAAGGCTGCTCAAGTGACTGCTTTCGAGCGCAGCACCCTGCACGGCCTGTTGATTAATCCCAAGAAGCGCGTGCACTACGGACCGATGAATGTGCCTGAGTCGCATGAAATTTTCATCCGGCAGGCTCTGGTCGGGGGAGAATTCGATACGCGTGCGCCTTTTTTTGCGCATAACCAGAAATTGATAGCCGACATCGAGGTGTTGGAACATAAGGCGCGACGCCCGGATGTGCTGGTGGACGAAGAACTGATTTACGCGTTCTATGCGGAGCGTATCGCTAAACACATACACAATGGCGCTGCTTTCGAACATTGGCGTCGTGAAGCAGAACGGGCGCAGCCCAGACTTCTTTATCTGCAAAAAGACGATTTGATGCGTCACGAAGCGGCCGGCATTACCACCGACCAGTTTCCGCCGCATTTGAAAATCGATAATATCGTGTTTGCGCTGAGCTACAATTTCTCTCCGGGCAAGAGCGACGACGGCATCACCCTCACCGTGCCTGTGGCACTGATTAACCAGGTGGTTGCAGCACGCTGCGAATGGTTGGCACCCGGTATTCTGGCAGAAAAAGTAACGCAACTGATCAAGACACTACCGCAGAAACTGCGCCGCCACCTGGTGCCGGTTCCCGAGTTTTCCGCCGCCTTCTGCCGAGATATGATCCCTTCCAACCTGCCGCTGTTACAGGCACTGGCTCGTTATATACGCGAACAAAAACAGCTGGATGTGCCGCTGGAGGCCTTTCGTCTGGAACAGTTGCCGCAACATCTGCTGATGAATTATCGCGTGGTCGATGAACATGGCCGGCAGTTGGGTATGTCACGTAATTTTGCGCAATTGCATGGCGAACTTGCACCGCGTACAGTCGTCCAGCCACAAACGCTCAGCGTGGAAAAGGGCGTGGAAGTTAGCGAGCAGCGCTATATCGCCTGGACTTTCGGCAGCTTTGAGGAAACACGCAACGTGCTGCGCGCCGGGCAAAGCGTTACGCTGTATAACGCGCTGGTGGATGTGGAAGAGGCGGTGGAATTGCATGCTTTCGATAATCGGGACACCGCTTTAGCGGCGCATCGTGGCGGATTGCGGCGCTTGTTCATGCTGCTGCTGAAGGATCAGGTCAAGTATCTGGAAAAAAACCTGCCCGATGCGCAGCGGCTCGGAATGTTATTCATGACGCCCAATTCTCCTTTTTGTGGTACGCAGCAGGAATTACAGCAACAAATACTGGCGACTACTTTTGAGCGTTGCTGTTTGAATGAGCCGCTACCGGTTAATGAAAAGGAATTTGCCGCTCGCGGCAAGGAGGCTAAAAATCGTCTGCTACTGATTGCTCAGGAACTCGCGCGACTGGTGGGGGTCGTGCTCAGTGAATATCAGCTCATACAAAAAAATCTGCCGCAGCTTAAAGCCTTTACGCAGGCAAATCAGGATGTGCGTGCTCAGCTTTCCTGGTTGCTGCACAAGTATTTTATTGCAAAGACTCCTTTCGATCGTCTGCAACATCTGCCGCGTTACCTCAAGGCGATTAATCTGCGCATCGAAAAATTGCGCAGCAATCCGGCGCGTGATGCGCAATGCATGGCGCAGTTACAACCGCTGTTACAGGCATGGCAGCGACACAACCAGCCGAACGATCCGCGGTTCATCGAATTTGCTTGGCTGTTACAGGAATTGCGCGTATCACTGTTTGCTCAGGAGTTGAAGACACCGGTCATCGTGTCGGTGAAACGCCTGGAAAAAATGCTGGCGGGGTTCAAAAATTAAGTTTAATCCGAGATTTCCAAAAGCACAACCTTAAGGAGCATCAGATCGCTGCTGTTATCTTTGCCTAATTGCATGGCATTATTGGTAGGTCGGGTTAGCGGCTTTATCGTGTAACCCGACGTAATTTGACGCATACGTTGTGACACCATTCTGGTCAGATTGGATTGAGCTTGAGTTTGTGCATGCTCATTTTCATATGCTACTTAGCTAGACCTGACCCCGTGCGTCCCTTAGCTAGACCTGACCCCGTGCGTCTTAGCTAGACCTGACACCGGGACTGTGACCCCGGGACTGACCCCGGGACGTGACCCCGGGACGATTTATCCATTTTTTCCTAAAATTAAGGATGATTTTGAGGATTCCTGGATGTCTGTATAATGCCAGAAACCGCTATTTCAGGAACATGAACCATGACTGCAAAGCGCCGCAAGTTGCCCATCGGCATTCAAACTTTCTCGGAAATTATTTCCGAGGGTCATTATTATGTCGACAAGACGACCTTTGCGGCTCGCATGATTGACGATGGCAAGTACTATTTTTTGTCCCGTCCACGTCGTTTTGGCAAGAGCCTGTTCCTCGACACCCTGGCGGAATTGTTTGAAGGCAACGAAGAATTATTCAGGGAATTATTCATTCATCCGCACTGGAATTGGCAGGTGCAGCACCCGGTTCTTCGCATCAGTTTTTCCGATGGGGTATTGCAAAGCCGGGCGGAACTGGATCGGCGGATTCTGGATATACTGCGTGTCAATCGTGAACAACTGGGATTGACCTGCCC
>CAIRBC010000503.1 GCA_903876685.1 uncultured Nitrosomonadales bacterium
ACGAGACCCCGGATTCCATTTCATTCCATCCGGGCTACGAGCACTGGTTTAGGCGGCTAATTATTTTAAATTTTTACACGGAGCAAAATGCAATGTCCAAACTTCACCCCGAGAAAGATGCAATGTCCAAACTGCACCTGTTTATTGAAGCCATCATTTTTGAAAGCCGTTGGCTGCAAGCGCCGCTCTATCTGGGCTTGATAGTCGCTTTGGCTATTTATGCTTACCAGTTCATGCTAGAGCTGGCACATCTGGTGAGCAAAATTGGCGGCATCAGTGAGACTGACATCATGCTGACGGTGCTGGGTCTGGTTGATGTCGTGATGATTGCAAACTTGTTGATCATGGTCATCATTGGCGGCTATGAGACATTCGTTTCTCGTCTTGAGTTGGACGATCATCCAGACCAGCCGGAATGGCTTGCCCATATGAATGCAGGCATGCTCAAGGTTAAATTAGCTGTGTCGCTGATCGGGATTTCGTCTATCGATTTGTTAAGAACATTTATCAATGCCGATCACCTGGAAGATCGCGTGATACTTTGGCGGGTCGTTCTCCATGTGACTTTTCTGGTTTCGGCACTCGCACTGGCCTATACCGATAAATTGATGACGAATACTTCGATCGTAAACAGTAAATGACCAGGCAGTTGATGAATTTCCAGGCTGCCTCAGGTGCAGACGCGTCGCATGCCTGCCGAGGAAATAGCAGGCTCTGACCCTGAATTGAGGGTCAATGTTTGCCTGAGCTGCCGAAGCCGTTGCTGCCGCGTTCGCTTAAGGGAAACTCATCAACGATTTTGAATTGCGCCTGCATCACCGGCACAATGACCAGTTGTGCCATGCGTTCCATAGCCGAAAGCGTGTAGGGAATCTGGCTGCGGTTCCATAGCGAAACAAATATTTGCCCCTGATAATCCGAATCGATCAGTCCTACCAGATTGCCCAGCACGATGCCATGTTTGTGGCCGAGTCCAGAGCGAGGCAGGATCATCGCGGCATAGCCCGGATCGTTTAGATGCACGGCGATGCCGCTGGGTATAAGTTCGCACTGCTTGGGTTGGATGACCATGCTTTTTTCGATGCATGCGCGCAAGTCGATACCTGCAGAACCAGCGGTAGCATAGCCTGGCATGCATTCATGCAGTCTGGGATCGAGAATCTTGACATCGACCGCTATGGCGATAGTTTTCATGGGTTTGCTCCTTCGAGGTGTTTTGCAATATGTTGCATTAATAAGCGAGCCAGCGTCAGTTTGTCGGCGCGCGGCAGATGCTGAATGCCGCTGTCATCAAACAATACCAGTTGGTTGTGGTCGCTGCCAATCGCTTGCTGCGCGAGATTACCGACCAGCAAAGGCAGCTTTTTTGCACGGCGTTTCTGTTCGGCATATTCCAGAAGATTTTCGCTTTCTGCGGCAAAACCCACGCAAAATGGCGGCTCAGGCAGCTTCGCGACATAGGCCAGTATATCCGGGTTCAGGGTCAGTTCCAAGGTCAGATTAGCTGCATTTTTCTTGATTTTTTGTGCGCTGGGCAGGGCTACACGGTAATCTGCGACAGCAGCGACCCCGATGAAAATGTCGCTCGCAGCTACGTTACGTTTAACCGCCTCAAACATTTGTGTCGCACTTTCCACTTCTTCCACGATTGCGCCTACCGGTTTTGCCAGTGCACAGGGTCCTGATACTAGCACCACTTCGGCGCCCAGTTCCAGTGCGGCAGTGGCAATGGCATAGCCCATTTTTCCGGAGCTGCGGTTGGTGATGCCGCGCACCGCATCAATCGCCTCATAAGTGGGGCCTGCGGTCATCAGGATTCTCTTGCCTTTAAGGATTGTTTGATGTTCGATGTTCGTGTCGCGCTGCAAAAAAGCCAATATATCCCCGGCTAATTGGTCGGCCTCCAGCATTCTGCCAAAGCCTTCTTCCCCGCAGGCCTGCAAGCCAGATTCAGGACCTAGAATGATGACCCCATCGGCTCGCAGTTGGGCGATATTGCGTTGCGTAGCTGGGTTTAGCCACATCTCGCGGTTCATCGCCGGCGCTATCAGCAAAGGACAATTGCGCGCCAGGCATAAGGTGGATAGCAGGTCGTCTGCCAGTCCATGCGCCAGTTTTGCGATAAAATCGGCGGTTGCTGGTGCGATTACCAGCGCGCTGGCCTCTCGGCTCAGTTGGATGTGTGCCATACCGCCGGGCATGGTTGCGTCCCATTGGCTGGTAAATACCGGCTTGCCGGAAAGCCCCTGCATTGTGGTAGGGGTGATAAAATGACAGGCAGCTTCGGTCATCGCAACCTGCACCGTTATTCCCTGTTTCATTAAAAGGCGCAGCAATTCGGCCGCTTTGTAGGCCGCGATGCCGCCGGTAATGCCAAGCAAGAGGTGATTCATTTCAAAGTTCCTGTTCCAGAATGCCGCGTATCTTAACAAGAAACTGCCCTGCTGGGCGGAGAGGCTGTTATGGCGATCACGGACTGGCCTGAATTTGAGCGTCCCAGGGAAAAGTTGTTGCAAAAAGGGGCGCAGTCGCTGTCGGATGCCGAGTTACTGGCAATTTTTTTGCGCACCGGTGTCAAGGGCAAGAGCGCGGTGGATCTGGGGCGTGAGGCTCTGGTCAAGTATGGCAGCCTTACGCAGCTCTTTGCTGCAGCTCAGCCGGATTTTTGCAAGATGCGCGGTCTGGGATCGGTAAAATACGCGCAGTTGCAAGCGGTATTTGAATTGGCGAGGCGAGCACTGCAAGAACAGTTGCAACGTAGCGATGTGCTTAATTCGCCGAAATCGGTGCGAGACTATTTGGGTTTGCTGCTAAAGGGTCGTCAGCAAGAAGTATTTCTGGTATTGTTTCTCGATACGCAGCATCGGGTGATTGCTTTTGAAGAACTTTTTCATGGAACACTGAGTCAGACCAGCGTTTATCCGCGCGAAGTGGTCAAGCGTGCGCTTGCACATAATGCGGCGGCGGTGATACTGGCCCATAATCATCCCTCAGGGGTTGCTGAACCCAGTCAGGCAGATCAGTTGTTGACCACAGCACTGAAGCAGGCGCTGGTGATGGTGGATGTGAGCGTGCTGGATCATTTTGTAGTGGCCGGCGGACAAATATTGTCGTTTGCCGAAAAAGGGTTGCTATAGTCTGCACAGAGTTTCCGGGAGGTTGTTGATTCACCCGTGGCGCAATGCGCTCCGCTTGTTGATGCCCTGCAATTGCTTACAGTCTGCTAAAAAGTGTGCAGCCACCTCAACATGATGCTATATTTAGCCACCGCAGTTATGCTTTGAGCCGTGTGCTTCTACCCAGCAATTCCGATAGTTGACTTGCAGTAGCTCATTACGAGGAGCAGGGAAAATTTTATGAATGCCCCCGAAAGCACATTAATAACCCGTTTGAAAATTGCCGATCGACTTCCTACCCCCAAAGGGGTGGCGCTGGAGGTGATTAACCTGTCGCAACAGGAAAATGTTTCCACCCAGGATATTGTGCGACTAATAGGCACAGATCCGGCCTTGAGTGCGAGAGTCATTCAGGCGGCTTATGCGCTGCGTTCAAATTCGTCCATGCCGCTTGCGACCATTACCGATGCCGTGACCGTACTAGGGGTGCGCGCTTTGCGCCAGTTGGTGCTGAGTATCGCCATGATCTCGAATTATCGGAAAGGTCCCTGTAGGCAATTTAATTATCTGAATTTTTGGGCTCATTCTTTATTGACCGGGATTGCGGCGAAACATTTGGCCGCACGTGCAAGGCTGTATGCGGCCGAAGAATTTTTTGTGCTGGGATTATTGGCCAATATCGGGCAACTGGCTATGGTGACGGTATATCCCGAGGCTTATGGTGAATTGCTTGAACGAGCCAAGGAAATGCCGCTTGAGGCACTGCGAAATCTGGAGCGGTGTCAGTTTGGTTGCGATCAGGTCGAATTGAGTGTGGCGATGCTGGCAGATATGCATTTCCCGGAAATTTTTCAGGCGCTGGCGCAGGATTTTCGTCAACCAGCATGCAGCACTATGGTTGAGGGTACGCGCGACTGGCGGTTGTTGCAGTTGTTGCAGGTAGCGTCGATGGTGGCGGAGGCCTGTCTTTCAACCACGGTTGCACGAGACGCACTGGTGAATAAATTGAAGTTGCATGCCGGGCGGATCGACATCGGCTTTGAGCAGTTGGTCGAAATTGGTGATGCCTGTATACGGGATTGGCTGGACTGGCTGGCCTTGCTGAACATGGGGAAAGTGCATGTCCCGCCGTTTGCGGAGTTGCTCAAACAACCGGAGGCGCAGTTGCTTGAGGTGCCGCAATGGGCGCGTGGCAGTCTGAGCATGCAGCGTCTGTGTGTGCTGGTGGTCGAGGACGACCGCGTCACGCTGGAATGCTTGCAGGCAATGCTGATTGCAGCGGGTCATGAGGTGCTGGCAGCGCGCGATAACCTTGAGGCAATGCAGGTTGTCGCTCAGAAACAGCCCCAGCTGGTGATCACCGGATGGAAAATTCCGAAACTGGAGGGCATTGCACTGTGCAGCGAATTGCGACGGAGCTTGCGCGAAGTGTATCTGCTGATACTGGCCACTCAGGAGAATGTGGATCGGCTAAATGAGGTATTCGAGGCAGGGGTGGACGATTATCTGCTCAAGCCGGTTTCACAGAATCTTTTTTTTGCGCGCTTGCGTGCCGCTGGCAGGGTGGTGCGCTTGCAACAGGAGTTGGCTTTTGATCGAGAACAATTGCTGCGTTTTTCGACGGATCTTGCAGCCTCCAATGAGCGCCTGCAGGAGCTCGCGTTGACGGATATGCTTACCGAGTTGCCCAATCGTCGTTGTGCGATGGAACGTCTGGAACAGGAGTGGGCGTTAGCCGTGCGCGGCAGTCGCACCTTGTCTTGCATGATGGTGGATATCGATCATTTTAAGCCAATCAATGATAAATTTGGTCATCAGGTGGGCGATGAGGCGCTCAAGTATGTTGCAAAGCTGCTGCGTCAATCAGCACGCGGGCAGGATGTGCTGTGTCGCTATGGCGGCGAAGAGTTTGTGGTGATTTGCCCGGATACCGGAATCAAGGCAGCCTGCCAATGTGCCGAGCGGTTGCGTGGCAATATTGCTGCTGAGCTATTCAAACACCAGGGGGGCGAGCTGCGTTTGACTATCAGTATCGGGGTGGTGGAAAAGAACGAAGCTACCACTTGCGTAGAAGATTTACTGGCTTTTGCCGATGAGCGCATGTATGCAGCAAAGCGAGCCGGGCGAAATCGCATCGCTTGCTGAAATTATAATTTACCTTCAATTAAGCGTGGAAAGTGCGGTTTTGTAAGAGTTATTCTTACAAGGGCGGGCTTTGGATGCTTACAGGAAAAAAGGCTGAAATCCAATTTTCCCTTCGCAGTTTTGTCGTGATAATGCTACAGCTGAAATTAGATGGGTAATGTTTAGCCCATTGCTGAGCCGGTCAAGACCGCTACAACGAAGGGGGCTATATGAGCACTATGCAGTTACAAGAAGGAATACGCGATATTAATCTTACTTATCTGATGCTGGCTCAGCAAATGATCAAGGAAGACAGGCCTGCTGCCATTTTCAGGTTGGGTATCAGTCAGGATATGGTGGATATCATCGATAATCTGACACCAGCGCAGGTTGTCAGGATGGCCGCCTCGAACATGTTGCTTTGCCGTTTTCGTTTTGACGAAAACCTGTTACTCAATATGGTGACTGGTTATAGCAAGGATCGTCTGATGTCCCAGGCTCACACAGCCATTTTAATGTCGGCACAACCCGTTGAAGAATTGGCATAACAAGGCGGTCGATCTGACTGCCAAAACGGTAGCGGGCGAGATTCAGCAGGTTCGGATCGCCATTGATCTGATCGAGATGGGTGCTCGCTTGCAATTATTGCAGGAAGAGACCACGTTGAGTCGCGAGCGTTTGCTCCGGCTATACAAGGAGATCAAGGGTAAATCGCCCTCGAAGGGGATGTTACCTTATTCCACCGACTGGTTCATCAGTTGGCATGCGAATATTCATTCGTCGTTATTCATGTCCATTTATGAGTTTCTGTTACGCAATGCCGGAATCGATGGTGTGCAGGCATTGATTACCACTTATCGTCTCTATCTTGATCAGGTGCAAGGGGTTGATGACGATGCAGAGCCTGTGCTGAGTATTACCCGGGCCTGGTTCCTGATCCGTTTTTTCAAGGCTGGCATGATGCAGCTCTCTGTCTGCAATGAATGCGGCGGAGGCTTTGTGACACATGCCAATGAGTTGCATGAAAATTATGTGTGCGGCATTTGCCATCCGCCCGCTCGTGCAGGTAAAACCAAGGCAGCCAAACAGGCTCACGCGGAACTGGTTGCCAGCGTTGCAAGTGAAACTTCTGCGGCGAATCCCTAGCAACTATTATCAATTGATGCTATTAACGTGAAACTCGCGCAGCGACGTGCTTACGGCTACGCC
>CAIRBC010000504.1 GCA_903876685.1 uncultured Nitrosomonadales bacterium
GGAGCATCAAAAAAGTGTTGCCCGCCATCGCCCCCGATCTTTCTTATGAGGCGCTGGAAGGCGTGCAGGATGGCAGAATGGCGATGAACGCGTTTCTGGAGGCCATATCGCCCGACACGGCACAAGGCCGGAAGACTCAGATTGAGCAACAGTTGCTGGAATATTGCAGCCTCGACACCTACGCGATGGTGCGGTTGTGGCAGTTATTTACGGCTACGCAATGAATCGGACTCTCTAATCCTTGAGGAAATACAACATGAAAATTCATTGTGATGACAAGCTGATTGATCATATTAAAACTGCACTGCCAAAGTTGAAGATGAAAATGGATGAGCTGAGCAAATACAATTATATAAATGGCGGAGGCGGTATCAATAGCCCTGAGAATTACAAGCGATTTTATTTAGATGCTTTTGTTCAGGCAAAATGTTCCGGCATATTCAAGTAAAAATGCGATGCTTGGTCAATTAAATACTAGCCATTCCCCCATGTGCTCAATCGGTTTCATAAGTAAAATCGCCAAGCGTTTTACGGAGATTGGCGGCGTTGAACTGCCGTGCCTGCCCGCACATTACCACGTTAACCCGCTAAGGTAGAGAACACAATATTTTCAAATAGCTGTACTTTGTACTTCATTGACGTACAATAGAATGTATGTATACTTTTATCGAATTACCAACTTTTACCCGCTACGCCAATGATTACTTCGACGATGGAGAATTGGCCACCTTGCAGGTTGCGATATCCAGACACCCCGATCAGGGGGACGTTGTTCCAGGTACGCATGGTGTTCGCAAGCTTCGTTGGTCGAGGGCGGGTAAGGGTAAGCGCGGCGGCGTGCGCGTATTGTATTACGTGCAAGATGCGCACGGACGTATCTGGTTGCTGACGGTGTATGCTAAAAGTGCGCGCGAAAATATCGCCGCATCCACGTTAAATTCTTTGAGGGAGATAGCCGAAAATGCCGAAATTATCTGAAAGCGAGTTGTTGGCGCGCGATGCGAAGCGCGATTTGAATGCCGAGTTGCTCGAATCCATACGCGAAATGAAAGAGGGAAAGATCGGGAGAGTATCTCTGGTCTCGCGCGATGGCAGGGTAATTGTTTCGCCCGTCGCGAAAGCGCGTCTAATTTCAAAACTGTCGCAGTCGCAATTTGCCGAATTGATGGGAGTATCTGTACGCACCTTGCAGGAATGGGAGCAAGGGCGGCGAAACCCCAGTGGCGCCGCTAAAACGCTGCTGCGCGTGGCTGAGGCGCACCCCGAGATATTACGGGAACTGGTGTCGGCATAGCTCATTGCGCATCCAGCCCGATCTTGCGCTGCAGGAAATTGGACGCTGTCGCACAGCTTTTTAATTGGCTATGGTGCCATTTTTCCTGATTGTGAGCGTCGTTGATTTGAATTTTAGCCTGGCTTATATTATTTCCCTGGTTTACATCTAGCCAGGCCCCTTAATTCAATAATTTCTTACAATACCACGGTAGTATTTGCACTTGAAGCTTGAAAGTATTTAAATGTTCCTGCGCCACAAATGTGGTTCATGACTTTGACATCTTGCGCCGTACTTGTGCCTGGGTTTGTCGCCTTTAGGAAGAAGGCAGAAAATGAAATAGCACTTTCTGGCCACGTAACTGGCCTAGTAGCTGCAACTATTGCTGAGCAAAAAGTTGCATGAAGGTTAGGAAATTCAAGCGCACAAGTCAATATATTTTCGGCGACCATGCCCCGAGTCGATCCCATTCTCATCATCGAATCCCTGAAAAAGTCTTCACTTCGTCTTCCGCATCCCCGAAAAGCCAGTAATTTTCTGAAAACCTGCCTCTCTCTGAACCAA
>CAIRBC010000505.1 GCA_903876685.1 uncultured Nitrosomonadales bacterium
AGACCTGCCGAAATTTAGCCTGAATCGATACTTAACTATCTGATTCCATGTAATCCTGTCCGATTTTTTGGCATTTTGGTTTTTTGAACAAACGTTTGAAACAGAAGTGAGGTCAACGGGAAATTATAAATTCTCCAACGGCGTAAAGCGCTGCGCTTATTCACCCCATACGATTTTGTGTTTTTTATCAAAAAAGGACGATGATTTTGAGGATACCCTGATGTCTGAATAAGGGTGATTGTTTTCTCTCCAGGCAATCTTTCAATAGCCGCATCGGCGATGAATATTAATGGAAATAGTTGTTCACTTCACGAGTTATGATGTAAAATTTAAACTCTATTCAATCTGTTAGTTTATTCAGGAGTATGTAAATGGCAATTCGACGTTCAAAAGATCAATTAATTGCAGATTTGGAAGCTAAACTTAAAAGGCTTAAAGACCAATTGAGTGCAGGAAAGGAAGTCGTCCTGACCAAAGATAGTCCAGGCTTAGCTGAAGTGATTGCAACTATTGAGAATGCAGTGGTGCAAAATAATACGTCCGTTGCAGAGATCATCAAGGCGATATCCCGCATTAAGCGTACGGGTTTAAAATTTGAAAATGGTACTCCCAAAGCTTAAGAAATTTCAGTCTTACAGTAGCGCTAACCTCTCGGATTTGTAGATAGATTTGCTGGAATTTCTGGCAAATCCGCGAGGCATGAAAAGGTGGGCAAAGTAAATATCGCTTGCTGTATCAACTAATGAGCCAAGTTTTTCTCCTTTTGCCAGAGCAAATTCAATCCATATCATTTTTCCGCATAGTCTGCAGTCGCAATCGCTTCGAGCTAACACTGCCATGCTCTGGTTATTGCACTACAATATCGTGCCAGGCTGTGGCATAGCTCTCATACTGTCACCCTGTACGGTTTGTTTAACCGTTTAGCAAACCCAAAAAATTATGATGCTTTTTAAGCTTTCCCGGTTAGCTGCCAGGTATAAACGCACACTATTAGTCTGCCTGACGGGCACGATGCTTTCATTTAATGTCGCGGCGCAACCAGAAATTGACAGCATTACTTTAGTAGCACCAGACACTGTCAGTGAATTATTAAAAAATCATTTTGAGTTGCCTACTACTCCCTTGCCGGATGAGACAGATCGTGCCAGTTTCATGCGTAGGGCTAGACAGGAAATTGGCGAACTGCTGGCTACTGAAGGGTATTTTTCACCACTGCTGACAATGCATCGGGCAGAACAGGTTTGGGTCGTGGAAGTCAATCCCGGTTCGCGTACAAAGGTGACTCAACTACGGCTTGAATTCAAGGGCGAGCTGGCTCTGGACAGCGCTCGCATTGCCAAGTTAAAGACTAGCTGGCTTATGCCACCCGCTACCGTGTTTCGCTCGGCCGCCTGGGAAGAGGCCAAGACTGCGCTGCTCTTGGGTGTGACACAGGAAGATTATGCTGCTGCTAAAATTGTGCTTAGCCAGGCTCAAGTGGATCCGCTTCAAGAAAGCGCCGATCTGACCGTCGTGATAGATTCCGGATCGGCCAACCGCTTTGGCGAATTGCAGGTCAGCGGTCTTGAGCGTTACCCTAAAAGTCTGGTGAGTCGCGCAGCACCCTTTCACGCAGGTGAGCCTTACCGCCGTAATCTGCTAATGGAATTTCAGGCACGTTTGCAAAATATGCCGCAATTTGCGTCAGCGCTGGTCAATATCGAACCGGGTCTGAAAAGTGAGGTTCCTGTGCAAGTAACGCTGGTCGAGGCTAAACCAAGGCGCATGGCACTCGGTGCAGGCTATAGCACCAATAACGGTGCGCGCAGCGAAATCAATTATCTGGATCATCACTTTTTGGCTCAGGCCTGGAATCTGAATAGCAGTTTGCGTCTGGAGGAAAAGCGTCAAACACTGACGGCCGGAATTGACGCGCTGCCGGACGACAAGGGCTATGTTATGTCCTGGGGGGCTAGCGGTGAAACTACACAGATAGAAGGTCTAAAAACGGCTAGCAGCAAATTGGGGCTAACCCGCAGTCGCACCGTTGCGCAGCTTGAATCCAGGATAGGTGTTAACTGGTTGCAGGAAAGTCGTAAACCCGCAGCGGGGATTCAGCAGGTCAATCAGGCGCTGGTACCCGACTGGCAGTGGCTGCGCCGCTCGGTAGACGATCCGATGTATCCGCGTCGCGGCGAAGTCAGCGAATTGCGGATCGGCGGCGGTAGAAGGCAACTGTTGTCTGATCAGGACTTTGTGCGTGGCTATGTGCGCCATCAGTTATGGCAACCGCTGGGAGAGCGCGATGTGTTGTCTTTGCGTGGCGAGGCGGGTTTCACGGCCGCACGCTCTCGCCTTGGGATTCCCCAGGAATTCCTGTTTCGCGCAGGCGGTTCTCAATCGGTGCGTGGTTATGCCTATCAGAGCCTGGGAGTACAGGAAGGAGCGGCGGTGGTGGGCGGACGGGTAATGAGTACAGGCAGTATTGAATATACCCACTGGCTCAGCCGCGACTGGGGAATGGCCTGTTTCACGGATGCAGGGGGAGCGGCTGATGTGGTGCATGACTTGCACCTGGCTGCCGCTTATGGTAGCGGTGTTCGCTGGCGCAGTCCTGCTGGTCCTCTGGCGCTGGATCTGGCGTGGGGAAGGGAAAGCCATGCGCTCAGGCTGCATTTTTCAATCGCTGCGGCCTTCTGATGAAGATTTCTTTGAAAGCTGGACATGGGTTGCTGCTGGCGATGCTGCTAGTGCTGGGTGGCGGACTATCGATGCTTTTGCTACAAGAACGGCTCACCTCACCGCTCAAAGGTATTTCCGTGACCGGAGTAAGCGGCAATTTACTTGGCTCTTTTACCGTGCAAAGCGTGCTGATCGAGAGCGGCGAAGTGCGTATCACAGCGCGTGAGATAAAAATGCACTGGAAACCTGCCGCGCTGTTGCGGGGCACGCTGGGGATAACTACCCTGGCGATTCAGGAACTGGACATCTTGCAATTGCCAGCCAAGGATCAATTGCAGCACCTGCCGGAAAACTTGCAGCTACCCTTGCCGCTGTCACTGCAAACCCTGGAGATTAACCGGTTGCGCCTGAATGGTGCAGTGGAATTGTCAGCAGTGAAAGCGACCTTGCAAAGCGATGGACGCTTGCACCGGATTTTGGATTTGCAAGCAAGCCTGCCCTATGGTCAGTTGACTGCCTCAGGCCAACTGGACGGGGTCAGGCCGTTCGCGTTAAAAGCGCAAGGGAAGTTAACGGGACAAGTGGATTTGGGTGGTGTTAAAACCGCACAGCTTGCGGCCACCGCTTATGGCGACCTGACGCAAATCACCCTTGAAGCGCAGGGTAGTGGTGCGGGCTTGAAGGGCGATATGCAGGCGAAATTGACGCCTTTTGCCGATTTTTTGCTGGCTCGTTTGCGTTTACAGGCAAACGGAGTTAATCCGCAGGCTTTCAAGCCTGAAGCGCCAAAGGCAAATCTCACGCTGAAGGCCGATTTGCGAGGCAATGCCGATTCCGTGCTTGAAGGGGATATGACGTTGAGCAACTTGTCAACTGCGCCCCTGGATCGGGGTGGTCTACCGCTACAACAGGCGCATGCCCACGCGATACTTTCTGCCAAATTACTGCAATTCAACAAGCTGGCGCTCTCTATCGCAGGCGGTGGCAACCTTTCCGGAAATATTGCCTGGCAGCCCAATCTTGCCACAGTCCTGGCTGAGGTGCAGATTAAACAGCTCAATCCTGCTGCAATCGATAGCCGGTTGCGTGCTGCGAGGCTTGAGGGTCGACTCACACTCAACCGTGACCGAATCGCACAACTCTCCCTGAATGACGGTGCACTGCATCTGAATACGCAGCTGAAAATGACCGGTAATAACCTTAGCCTTGACCAGCTGCACCTGGTACGCGGCAAGGCAATGCTGGCCGGACAGGGCAATTTGCAACTGGATGGGCAGCGCAGCTATCTATTTAAAGGCCGGTTGCAACACTTTGACCTTGCCGCCTTTTTTCAGGCGCAGCATTCGGAGCTCAATGCCACGCTGGAGCTGGCCGGCAAACTGACCCCGCACCCCGGTGGCACGGTGCGCTTCACCCTGAATCACAGTCGCCTGGCTGATTATCCCTTGAGCGGCAGTGGCTGGATTGAGTTCAGCGATATGAACCGAGGAAAAGGGGATGTTTCCCTGAGTCTGGGCGACAACCGCCTGAGC